>NZ_JBHZEJ010000006.1:0-176616 GCF_042756365.1 Streptomyces sp. NPDC059092 | reverse complement strand
CGCGGAGGCCGGCCGCCGGTCCCCCGGCGGGATCAGTTCCCGGTCTCCTTCGTGACCAGCGCGACCGCTTCCTCCACGTCGTCCGTGACGTGGAAGAGCAGCAGATCCTTCTCGGACGCCTTGCCCTGCGCCACCACCGTGCCCCGCAGCCAGTCGACCAGGCCGCCCCAGTACTCCGTACCGAACAGCACGATCGGGAAGCGGGTGACCTTGCGGGTCTGCACCAGGGTGAGCGCCTCGAACAGCTCGTCCAGGGTGCCGAGGCCGCCCGGCAGCACCACGAAGCCCTGCGCGTACTTCACGAACATCGTCTTGCGGACGAAGAAGTAGCGGAAGTTGACGCCGATGTCGACGTGCGGGTTGAGCCCCTGCTCGAAGGGGAGCTCGATGCCCAGCCCGACGGAGACGCCCGACGCCTCCCGCGCCCCCTTGTTCGCCGCCTCCATGGCGCCAGGACCGCCGCCCGTGATCACCGCGAACCCGGCGTCGACCAGCGCGCCGCCGAGCCGTACGCCCGCGTCGTACTCCACCGTGCCGGCCGGCGTGCGCGCGGAGCCGAAGACCGCGATGGCGCTGGGCAGTTCGGCGAGGGCACCGAAGCCCTCGACGAACTCCGACTGGATCCGCATCACCCGCCAGGGATCGGTGTGCACCCACTCCGAGTCACCCTCGGTGTCCAGCAGCCGCTGATCGGTCGTGCCGGGCTGCACCTGCTCGCGTCGCCGGATCACCGGTCCGAGCCGCTGTTCCTCCGGCTCGCGCGCCCCTTCAGGCATGCCCATGAGCTGCTCCCTCCGCTGCTGTGCGTTGTTCTGGGAAAGGGTAGATCGGCGGACGTGACAAACGGCGAAATTCCGGCAGTCGAACAGGCCCCGGCCGGTGAGCCGGGGCCCTCGCCCCTCGTCAGTCCCTCGCCGCCCCGTCAGGCTCTCGCCGGCCGGGTTACCGCGTGAGCCACTCGCGGAGCCGGTCCTCGCAGTGCGTGATCCGCTCGACGGCCACCCGCTCGTCCCGCTTGTGGGCGAGCAGCGGGTTACCGGGTCCGTAGTTGACCGCGGGCACCCCGAGCGCGCTGAAGCGCGCGACATCCGTCCAGCCGAATTTGGGCCGCGCCTTCCCCCCGACGGCCGCCATGAAGGCGGCGGCGGCCGGGTGCGAGAGGCCGGGCAGGGCGGCGCCCGAGTGATCGTCCACGACGAACTCCGCCACTCCGCATCCCTCGAAGACCTCGCGGACGTGCGCCAGGGCCTCGTCCTCGCTGAGGTCCGGCGCGTAGCGGTAGTTGACGACGACGGTGCACGCGTCGGGGATGACGTTGGTGGCGACGCCCCCCTCGATCCGTACCGCGTTGAGGCCCTCGTGGAACTCCAGCCCGTCGATGACCGGCCGGCGCGGCTCGTACGCGGCGAGGCGCTGGAGGATCGGCGTGGCGGCGTGGATGGCGTTGGACCCCATCCAGCTCCGCGCGGAGTGCGCCCGCTCCCCCGTCGTGCGGAGGAAGACCCGCAGCGTGCCCTGGCAGCCGCCCTCGACCTCGCCGTCGGAGGGCTCCAGCAGGACGGCGAAGTCGCCCTCCAGCCAGTCGGGGTGGGCCTCGGCGACATGTCCGAGTCCGTTGAGGTCCGCGGCGACCTCCTCGTTGTCGTAGAAGACGAACGTGAGGTCGCGGTTGGGTTCCGGGACGGTCGCGGCGATACGGAGCTGAACGGCGACGCCCGCCTTCATGTCGCTGGTGCCGCACCCCCACAGCACCCCGTCGTCGTCGAGCCGTGAGGGCACGTTGTCCGCGATCGGGACGGTGTCGATGTGTCCGGCGAGGACGACCCGCTCGCTCCGCCCGAGCCCGGTCCGCGCCACGACGTTGTTGCCGTGCCGGTCGACGGTGAGATGCGGCAGGGTGCGCAGCGCCTGCTCGATGGCGTCGGCGAGCGGCTTCTCCTCGCCGCTGACCGAGGGGAAGTCCACCAGCCACGCGGTGAGCGCCGGGCCGTCCAGGGTGAGGTCGAGCGGTGTCTCAGACATACTTCGACCCTATTACGCCACACTGACACCCCCCGCCCCGCATGATCCACACGCCGGTCGTCACCACCCGCGCGCGCCTTCACGCCGTACCAGCGGGATCCGGTGTGACGCGGCGCGGCGCCGGGCCCGCGGAACCGCCCTGGCGGGTCTGGCGAACCGGAGCTCCGGGGCCCTTCCACTCCAGTACGGTGAGCGCGTGTCAGAGCCCGTCTCGCCTTCCTCCTCCGCCGCGCGCTCCCGCTTCGGTCGCGGACGTCTCCTGCGTATCGCGGGGGCGTTCACCGTTCTGCTGGCCGTGGCCTGCTACATGGCGGTGCAGTATCTGAGCGGCGGCGGGGGCCCGCCGCGCTGTGTCGCCCGCGCCGGGGACGGCCCCGATGACGGCGGCTCGACGTACGAGATGACCCCTGAGCAGGCGGCCAACGCGGCCACGATCTCCGCCGTCGGTTCCAGCCGCGGACTGCCGGAGCGCGCGGTGACGATCGCGCTGGCGACCGCCCTCCAGGAGTCCGCGCTGCGCAATCTCGACCACGGCGACCGCGACTCGCTCGGCCTGTTCCAGCAGCGCCCGTCGAAGGGGTGGGGCACGGCCGCGCAGATCCAGGATCCGGTCTACTCGGCGGGCGAGTTCTACGAGCACCTGGTCAAGGTTCCCGGCTACTCGCGGCTGCCGCTCACGGAGGCGGCGCAGCGCGTCCAGCGCAGCGGTTTCCCGCAGGCGTACGCGAAGCACGAGCCGGACGCGGCGCTGCTGTCCGCCGCGCTCACCGGCCGGTCCGCGGCGTCGCTGACCTGTTCGACGCCGACCGGGATCACGCCCGGGGACCCGGCGAAGGTACGGGCCGCGCTCACGCGGGACTTCGGGGCCGAGGTGAAGCCCGCGGACGCCGCGCACGAGGTCTCCGTGCCGGTGCCGGCCTCGGGTGGTCCTACGGGCGCCTCGGGGGCCGGTGAAGCCGGTGAGACGGGTGAGGCCGGCGGGTCCGACGGGGACCTCGGGTCCGACGGGTCTGTCGGGTCCGTCGGCGGGGGCACGGCCTCGCAGCGCGGCTGGGAGCTGGCGCACTGGGCGG
This sequence comes from Streptomyces sp. NPDC059092, assembly GCF_042756365.1. NCBI lineage: Bacteria > Bacillati > Actinomycetota > Actinomycetes > Kitasatosporales > Streptomycetaceae > Streptomyces > Streptomyces sp. NPDC059092. The sequence goes on along the minus strand of NZ_JBHZEJ010000006.1, from coordinate 173,521 downwards.
TGGCCCAGTCCTGGACGCTGCGGATCGACGAGGTCGCCTACGCGGGCCGTGTGTGGCGGGCGGGGCAGGCGCACCGGGGCTGGCAGCGGGTGGAGGGGGCCGCGGGCAGTCAGACGGCCGGTACGGATTCCGGTGCGGGAGTGGTCCGTATCGGCACCGCGCGATAGTCGTACTGCTGGCCGCGCGCCAGGCCCGCCCAGCAGTACGACGTATCACCCGGACAGGCGAGTCCGCTCCCGCCGGGAAGCCTTCTCGCCCACCGTTACGGAAGCGCCCGCCCAACACGTCGCTTCCCTTACGGGACAAGGGAAGTGACGGTTCTCCCCACAGAGCGGAACCATCCTGTTCGTCCGATGTGCGCCACGGGGCCCACCCGGCGCATTACCTACTCTTTACCCGCACCCGCCGCACCCTTCACGGCCTTTCGAGGGGTTGTCACTACGTCCGATCGACGGATCTGCCGATCGACGGACAAGCGACACGCATCGTTCTCCCCTCAAGCCCTCCAAGGAGCCCTCATGTCCGCGAACCTCCCCCTGGCCCGCCGGATCGCCCGAGCCGCGCTGCTCATCGCGGCGGGCGCCGCCCCGGTGATCGGCGCGGCCGGGTCCGCGAGCGCGGCGGCACTCCCGCAGACCACCGACCTGGGCGCGGTCACCGCGCTCGACGGCGCCGCCGTCGACAGCGGGGCGCAGAAGGCCACCCAGGCCGTGGGCGGCACCGGCGGCAGGGCCGTCGCGAAGGGCGTGCCCGCCGCGGGCAGGACCGTCGGCAAGGCCGTGAAGACGGCGACCCCCGCCGTCCAGAAGGCGGCGGGCGAGACGGCGGGCAGCGCGGGCACCGTGCTGGGCGAGACCGCGAAGACGGCCACGGAGGGCGCCGCTCCGGCCAAGGCCGCACAGGGCGGTCTGCCGCTGGGGCAGCTCCCGGTCAAGGGCCTGCCGATCGGCTGACCCGGCCCCGTACGCGACCGATCGGCCGCCCCGGCCCGGTACCCGACCTTCGCCTCACCGGCCCCGTACCCGGCCTCGCCCACCGGTCCCGTACCCGTAACGCGCCTGAGGGCTCGGGGAGCGCGCGCTCCCCGAGCCCTCAGGCGTACGCCGGTGGATCACGTCAGGCGCTTGACCGCCGCGTCGATCCGCTCGTCGGTGGCCGTCAGCGCCACCCGTACGTGCCGCTCGCCCGCCGTGCCGTAGAAGTCGCCGGGCGCGACCAGGATGCCCAGCCCCGCGAGGTGCGCCACGGTGTCCCAGCACGGCTCGTCGCGGGTCGACCAGAGGTAGAGGCTCGCCTCGCTGTGGTCGACGCGGAAGCCGTGCGTCTCCAGCGCGGCGCGCAGGGCGGTGCGCCGGGCCGCGTACCGCTCGCGCTGCTCCTGTACGTGCGTGTCGTCGCCGAGCGCCGCGACCGTGGCCGCCTGCACCGGCGCGGGCACCATCATCCCGCCGTGCTTGCGGATCTTCAGCAGCTCGCCCAGGACGGCCGGGTCGCCCGCGAGGAAGGCCGCGCGGTATCCGGCCAGGTTGGAGCGCTTGGAGAGCGAGTGCACGGCGACGACGCCCTCGTACGTGCCGCCGCAGACGTCCGGGTGCAGGACGGAGACGGGCTCGGTCTCCCAGCCCAGCTCCAGGTAGCACTCGTCGCTGAACAGCAGCACGCCGTGCTCCCGCGCCCAGGCGACGATCCGGGTCAGCTCGTCCTTGGACAGCACCCGTCCGGTGGGGTTGGACGGCGAGTTCAGCCAGAGGAGCTTCAGCCCCGCCGGATCCAGCTCGGTGGGGTCGTCGTACGGCACGGGCTCGGCGCCGCAGAGCCGCGCCCCCACCTCGTACGTCGGGTACGCGAGCAGCGGATACGCGACCCGGTCGCCCGCCCCGAGTCCGAGCTGTGTCGGCAGCCAGGCCACCAGCTCCTTGGAGCCGACCACCGGCAGGACGTTCGTGTGGCTCACCCCACGCGCGCCGAGCCGTCGCTCCACCCAGCCGGTCAGCGCGTCCCGCAGTTCGGCCGTCCCCCACACCGTCGGGTACCCGGGCGAGTTCGCGGCGCCGATCAGGGCCTGCTGGATCAGCGGGGGAACCGGGTCCACGGGCGTGCCGACGGACAGGTCCACGATCCCGTCCGGATGGGCCGCCGCCGTCGCTTTGTACGGCTCCAGCTTGTCCCAGGGAAAGACGGGAAGGCGCGAAGAGACTGCGGACACGTACTCACTCACTCTTTCTCGTGTGCCGAACACCTGCCAAACACCGCGGTCCCGTACAGCGGGGAGCCGTACGGGACCGGGGGCGCACTGTCAGCCGTTCTGGGGCGGCAGTGCGGCGATGAAGGGGTGGTCACGCTCGATCAGGCCGAGCTTGGAAGCACCGCCGGGCGAACCGAGCTCGTCGAAGAACTCGACGTTCGCCTTGTAGTAGTCCTTCCACTCCTCCGGGGTGTCGTCCTCGTAGAAGATGGCCTCGACCGGGCAGACCGGCTCACAGGCTCCACAGTCGACGCATTCGTCCGGGTGGATGTACAAGGACCGGGAGCCCTCGTAGATGCAGTCGACCGGGCACTCCTCGATGCACGCCTTGTCCTTGACGTCGACACAAGGCTGCGCGATGACGTAGGTCACGCTGTCGTTCCTCCTCGATAGGGCGCGGCGGGCCGATCTGCGGCTCCGTCCACGGGCGCGCGGGAGCGCGGCGTCGTCGATGCCCACATCTAGTATCTCCGTTCTTGAGCGCGTTCCGAACAGGAGGGGCGGACAGAGCTGTGGAATTCACTGCCGGCGGACGATTCGAGGTCCGGGTGACCCCCTCCGACGTGGGCAAACGGGTATCAGTCAGACAACTGACGGAGGACGGTACGGGCCCGGAGAAGTTCACCGACACGGTGGGCGTTCTCACATCCTGGGACGGTGGTGTGCTGGTCATCACACGACGGACCGGCGAGAGCGTGCGCGTCCCGGAATCCGCGCTGGTCGCGGGGAAGGTCGTGCCCGCCGCGCCGGCCAGGCGGCGGGGGCCCGCGGCGTCGTTCGAGGAGCTGGCACGGGTCTGCGCCCGCTCCTGGCAGCCGGTGGAGAGCGAGCCGCTGGGCGGATGGCTTCTGAGGGCCGCGTCCGGCTTCACGCGGCGGGCCAATTCGGTCCTGCCCCTCGGTGACCCGGGCATGCCGCTCGACGAGGCGTTGGCGCGGGTACGCCAGTGGTACGGGGAGCGGGGGCTGCCCGCGTACGTCCAGACCGCGACCGGCGCCGAGTCCACGCAGGAGGTGCTCTGCGCGGAGCTGGAGCGGCGCGGCTGGCGCTCGGAGGTGACCGCGGAGGTACGCGTCGGCGCGCTCGCGCCGCTGGCCGACCGGGACGACGGCCTCTCCGCCGTACGGCTCGACCGGCCCGCCCAGCTGAGCGAGGCGTGGCTGCGGCGCTACCAGCGCTCCTCCGAGCGGCCGGGGCCCCACGTGCTCCAGGTCCTGCGGAGCGGCCCCTCGGTGTGGTTCGCGACCGTTCCCGGGGAGGACGCCCCGGAGGAGGGCGGGACGCCCGCGGCGATCGGCCGGTGCGTGGTCGACGGGCGGTGGGCGGGGTTCATGGCGGTGGAGGTCGACCCCGCGTACCGCAGAAGGGGCCTGGCCACGGCCGTGATGACCGCGCTCGCCCGCCGCGCGCTGGACGAGGGCGCGTCCGCCGCCTGGCTCCAGGTCGAGACGGACAACGAGGGCGCGCGGGCCCTGTACGACGGCATGGGTTTCGCCGTCCATCACCGCTACCACCATTTCCGGTCACCGTGAGCGGCGACCGGCGCCGGCGGTTCGCCGAGGAGGCCCGCGCGGAGCGGCCCGATCTGGCGACGCTCTGCCTGCTCATCGGCGCGGAGGGCGAACCGTCCCTCACCGAGCGGGACCTCGACGCCGCCCAGGCCGAGCTGGACCGGCTCGCCGGGCTGCTGCCCTTCGGCGTCACGGGCGCGCGCGCGTGGGCGGCGGCGCTCGCGGAACTGCTCGGCGGGCGGTGCGGTTTCCACGGCTCCTCCACCGACTACGAGCGGCTGGAGTCCTCGCTGCTGCCCGCGGTGCTGCGACGGCGGCGCGGGCTGCCGATCCTCCTCTCGGTGGTCTGGATCGAGGTCGCCCGCCGGGCCGGGGCGCCGGTGTACGGGGTGGCGCTGCCCGGTCACTTCGTGGTCGGCTTCGGCGACCCGGCCGAGCGGGTCCTGGCTGATCCGTTCGCCGCCGGCCGCCTGCTGACGGGCGACGACGCGGACCTCCTGGTCACGAGCGTGACGGGCGCGCCGCCCGACCCGGCCGCGTTCCGCCCCGCGGGGGCGCTGGACATCGTCCAGCGTGTCCTGAACAACGTCCGCGCCTGGGCCACGCCCCGCCCCGAGCGCACCGACGCGGCGCTCTGGGCCGTCGAACTCGCCCTCCTCCTCCCGTCCCACCCGGCCCGGCTGCGCTACGAGCGGGCCCAGTTGCTGGTCCGGCGCGGGGAGTTCCTCAGCGGGGCGGCGGAGATGGAGGAGTACGCGCGGGTGGTGGCGGCGGTGGAACCCGCCGCGGCGGAGGCCATCCGCGGAAAGGCCCGCGCGGCCCGGGCCATGCTGAACTGACCTCCGGGGGCCTGGGCCGGCCTCCGGGAGCGCGGGTCCCTTAACGGCGGAAACGGTGCTGGGCGGGCCTCGGAGGAGGCCCGCCCAGCACTCTCAGACAGGGCCTAGGCCTAACTCGGGTCGAGGTTGATCGTCTGCGTGCGCTCCTCAGGGGTCCTGCCCCGTAGCGCCGTCTGCATGGCCTGCGCCACGTCGGTCGAGGAGACCGGGTACTGCTTGCCGTCGCCCTTGGTGATCGTGATGCCGTCGAAGACGCCTTCGAGGAGCTGGTCGATGGCGTTCCTGTCGTAGACCTCGACGAGCTTTCCGTCGACCGCCTTCATCGACAGGATCTTCGGCAGCGACTTGGCGGGGCCGAACTGGATCTGCTTGCCGCCCGCCTGGATGGTGATCAGGCCGGACATCGCGGGCTCGGCGAACTCCCTCATCGCCCGGTCGAGCTCCGCCTGGTCGACGGTCGGCTCGCGGGTGACGACGGGCAGCTCGATGCTGTTCGCCTTGCCCGTCTGGACCTGGGCGCGATAGGCGTCCCGGGTCGAGATGATCGAGTGGTTGACGTCCAGCGCCTTGCCCGCCTTACCGGGTACGGCGACGGCCTTGCCCGGCTCGAAGGTGATCGTGCCCTCACGGGCCGAGCCGGAGACGCCCGCCAGATCGGCCAGCGCGACGGTCAGCTTCTCGTCGTCGACGAGGATCACCGGCTCGGCGACGCGCGCGCCGCCGAAGAGCGAGCCGATCACCGAGACCGGGTTGTAGTCGCTGCCCGCCGCGTTGCGCACCGTCGCCTGGCTGTCCAGGCTGAGGCCCGCCTTGTCGGGGGCCAGCTCCTCCACCTTGCCGCCGATGCTGAGCCGCAGCGGGGCGGAGGCGCGCTGGCCGAGGGCGCCGTCGAGCTTGTTGACCGCCTGGTCACGGGTGCCGCCGCCGATGTCGGCGCCGAGGACCGTGGTGCCCTTCGGCACGTCGGAGTGGTTCATCAGCAGTCCGGCGCCGTAGAGACCGCCGGCCACCACCACGACGGCGACCGCGAGGAGCGCCACCTTGGAGCGGCCCTTCTTGGCGGGCGCGGACGAGGACGAGGACCCGGACGACGAGGACCCGGACGGGGACGCCGGTGACGGAGCGCCCGCCGCGGCCGTGCCCGGGGCCGGCTTGCCCGGGGACGGCGTGGCGCCCGCGGCACCGACCGGGCCGGGGAAGTCGGGCGCCGAGAAGTCGTGTTCGCTGCCGAACGGGCCGGCCCCTTCGCCGCCGGGGCCGCCAGGACCCGTGCCACCGGGCCCCGCGTCGGTACGCGGACCACCGGCCCCCGGGCTCGACCCGGGGAACGGCGAACGACGCTCCGCCGGAACCACCGGGATGCCGCTGGTCAGCGTGTCGCCCGAGACATGGCCGCCGGAGGCAGGCTCCGGCGCGGGCTGCTGCGGGGTCAGGACGGCGGTGTCGTCGGAGAGCCGGGGGGCGCCGACCCGGCCCGCCCCCGGCGAGGCGCTCAGGGACGCCGGCGGGGTGCCGAACGACGCGCTGCCGGGGACCGGGCCCGTGGTGGGGCCGCTCGGGCCGGTGGCCGCGCCCGGGGGGCGGGTGCCGAACGCCGGGGTGGTGGGCCCGCCGCCGGTCGCCAGCCCCTCGGCGGCGAGATCGCTGAGCGAGGAGCCGCCCGCGCCGCCGATCCGGTGGGATCCGGTGGAGTAGTCGGTGCCGTTGGAGTAGTCCGAGCCGTACGGCGACTCCGCGCGGCTCTCTCCGCCCGGCTCCGCCGACAGCGGCGAGGACGGGGTGGACGGCGGCGCCGAGGTGGCACCCGCGACGGCCGCGGCGCCCGCGCTCATCCCCGCTGCCGTGCCGGTGGACGCCTTGCGCGGCGCGAACCAGTCGCTGGTCGGCTTGTCCCGGCCGTCGCCGTGGTCGCCGTCCGCGCCCTGGCCGGCCTTGCCCGCGGAGCGCTGCTCCCCGACCAGGTCGATCGGCCGGGTCTCGGACATGTCCTGGGCCGCCGCGGGCTTCGGGGTGCTGCCCGTGCGCTCGCCGGCCGGGACGCCCCGGCCGTCGGTGCTGTCGATGTCGCTCATGGGCGTACGCATCACGACGGGCGGAATCGGCCGCGAACCCGGGATGTTGATCCGGATCCGTGTGGTCAGCGTCGTCTCGGTCTTCGGCTCGTCCGGCTGTGCGGCGGGCGCGGTCTCTCTCTCCTCCGGAGCGTCCTGCTGGGGATGCAGCGACGGATACTGGCGGGATCCGTACGGCGGTGTTCCCGAGGGGTACGCGGCTCCGCCGCGCCCCTGGGGCCCGGAGGACGAACTGTCAGTTTCACGACTCAAAGCAGGTTCTCCCGGTTGGCTCCGCCGCCCGTTCTTACTGGTACTCAACTGTTCAGGTCCCCCACAGCCGGAGAGCGGGGGGAAGGCCCGGAGCGCGCACCACCATACTGGCCTCCACCGACGGAGACCCGACGACCGTGAGAAGCGATGCTCCGCCGACCGTACGCGCATGGTCAATTCAGCGGCTGCCGGGCGCGTCACTTCCCAAGTCGGCCGGACTTCGTGCCCGGTTGCGGCAACCGCGACATCGTGGCACACATCACAGCCACCACCATGCCGCCCAGCAGGTAGACAAGGGGCCCGGCACCTGCGGCGAAGGCCGCGTCGCCCTCGGCGCGGCCCATGCTCAGCCCGATCGTCGCGATCAGCCATCCGGCGGCGGGCGCCCCCACTCCGAGCTGGGTGCCCGTCGCGTACAGCCCACCGAAGAAGGCCCCGGCCGTGGCGAGCAGGGCGAGCACCAAGCCGCCCGGGAACCAGCCGCCTTGGACGAGGGAACCCGCGACCCCGACGAGCGCGCCGAGCACCACCAGCGCCAGATATGCGGCGATACGCCCGGGTCTGAAACTGAGCGGAGTCGTGAGCGGAGTCACGGCCGGGCCCCCCGGCTCGCGCGTGCTCACGTGTCCGCTCCGGCGTGCGGAACGGCGCCCGGCCCTTCGCCCGATCCGGCGCCCGATCCGGCGGTTCCGGCGAAAAGATCGCTCTCACGTTCGCCGGTGGGCGCTCCCGACGTGCCGTGCACCAACTGGTAGTACTCTGCGGCGAAGATCGGCTGGCCGAGGTCGTTGGAGAGCGCGAAGAAGGGCCCGTCCACGGCGATCTGGGTGGCGTGGGCGCGCATCGCCGCCGCCTTCCGCCGGGTGTACGGCGCGCCGTCGATCGCCGCGGTGATCTCCTCGTCGGCCACGACGCCCGGGATGTCGTCGATCTCCGCGACCCCGGGGAAGTCGGCACCGGCCGCGCGCAGCCGGGCGAAGCCCTCCTCGGCGACCGAGCGCGGGATCCGGTTCCAGTAGATCTTGCCGATGGCGTGCGCCGCGCCCAGCTCGGGCCGGTAGGCGGGGTCGGCCGCCAGTTCGGCGGCGCGCATGGCGACGCGGTGGGCCTGGATGTGGTCCGGGTGTCCGTACCCGCCGTTCGGGTCGTAGGTGACGAGCACCTGCGGGCGCACCTCGCGGATCACCTCCACGAGATACGGAGCGGCCGCGTCCACACCGGTGTGCCAGAACGCGCCCTCGCGGTCGTTCTGCTCCAGGCCCATCATCCCGGAGTCCCGGAAGCGGCCGGGGCCCCCGAGGAAGCGGTGGTCGGTGACGCCCAGCTCCCGCATCGCCTCGGCGAGTTCGCCGACGCGGTGGGGGCCGAGCCGGTCCTCCTGATCGGCCGCCAGGTGGGCGAGTCCGGGCAGGATGACCTCACCCTCCTCGCCGAGGGTGCAGGTCACCAGCGTGACCAGGGCGCCGTCGGCCGCGTACCTGGCCATGGTGGCGCCGTTGTTGATCGACTCGTCGTCGGGGTGCGCGTGGACGAGCAGCAGACGACGGGCGGGGAGATCGGTCATGGGGACAGCCTACGAGGCGCCACCGACAGCCGCCCCGAGAGCCCGCGGGCGGCAGGCGGGAGCAGCGGTCGGCGACGTCGGAGACGTACGGGAGCACCGGTCGGCGCCCCTCGGCGGGTGGGCGGTGGCGAAGACCGAGGGGCGGTACCGGATCGATGGCGCGCTCAGCGAAGAATGGCCGATTACCGATGGCCGGTGGCTAGAACTTGATGCCACCGATCATCCCGGCCACGTTCGTGGTCAGTTCGCTGATGGTGGGAGCGATGGAGGAACTGGCCATGTAGAACCCGAGCAGCATGCAGACCACCGCGTGTCCTGCTTTCAGCCCGGACTTCCGGACCAGCAGGAAGACGATGATCGCCAGCAGCACCACCGCCGAAATCGAGAGTGCCACGGCGGTTCACCTCCATAGATATTCAGTCGGGAAAACGCAGCGTGCATGTGCCCGGCTCATTCATACCCAGCTATCGCTAGGGATCATAACTATCCGTACGTACGCATCGATCGGTGCACGGCAGCACACGGGGGCGCACGGAACGCCGGCACAGGGATCGTGAAGCGCCGCTTCCGGCTCTCTCGCTCCGTCAGGTCCGGTCGCATAGGTTCGGTCGCATGACCTTGAGCCCTCGTCCCTCGTTCCCCCGCCAGCACGCCAGGACCCAGCGGTTCACGCTCGGCGCTCCCCGGTCGTTCACGGTCTCCCCCGACGGGACGCGGGTGGTCTTCCTGCGTTCCGCCTCGGGGACCGACCGCGTGAACCGCCTCTGGGTGCTCGACCTCGACGGCTCCGCGGCGGGCGCGGAGGGCGCCCGGCTCGCCGCCGATCCCGGCGTGCTGCTCGGCGGCGCCTCGGAGCGGCTCTCGGCCGAGGAGCGGGCCCGGCGCGAACGCGGCAGGGAGGGCTCTGGAGGCATCGTCGGGTACGCGGTGGACTCCGGGGTCGAGCTGGCCGCGTTCGCCCTCTCAGGGCGCCTCTACGCGGCCGAGCTGCGGGCCGGGACGGCGCGTGAACTCCCCGTGCCGGGGCCGGTGATCGACCCGCGCCCTTCACCGGACGGCCGGTACGTCGCCTACGTGGCCGGCGGGGCGCTGCGGGTGATCGGGGCGGACGGGGAAGGGGACCGCGAGCTGGCCGGCCCCCGTACGGAAGAGGCCCTCGCGGAAGAGGCCTTCGCGGCAGCGGCACGCGGAGAAGAACCCCACGAAGGAGTGGTCCGCCAGGAAGCGGCCGGGAGCGAGGAAGCGCCTCACAAGGAAGCGCGCGGGAGCGCGGACGTCACCTATGGTCTCGCGGAGTTCATCGCGGCCGAGGAGATGAGCCGTACCCGTGGCTACTGGTGGTCGCCCGCCTCCGACCGGCTGCTCGTCGCACGCGTGGACACGGCGGACGTACAGCGCTGGTGGATCTCCGACCCGGCGCACCCGGACCGGGAGCCGTCGCGGGTGCCCTACCCGGCGGCCGGTACGCCCAACGCCGACGTACGGCTCTTCCTGGTCCCGTTGACGGACGGCGCGGAGACGCACGGCACCGGCACGCCTCCCGCAGAGGTGATCTGGGACCGGGCCCGATACCCGTACCTCGCACGCGTCCACTGGTCGGCGGGAGGCACCGACCCGCTGCTGCTCGTCCAGAGCCGGGATCAGCGCAGCCACCTCTACCTCACGGTGGACACCGGGACCGGTGCCACCCGCACCGTGCACCGGGACGAGGACCCCGCGTGGCTCGAACTCTCCCCCGGGGTGCCCGCATGGGCGCCGGACGGGCGGCTCGTACGCCTGGCCGACGAAGGGGGCGCGCGGGTCCTGATGGCCGGCGACCGGCCGCTCACCGGGCCGCAGCTGCATGTGCGGGCGGTGCTGGACATCGGCGAGCACGACGTGCTGGTCTCGGCGTCGGCAGGGGAGGAGGCAGCCGATCCCGAGACCGGCGAGATCCACGTGTACCGCGTCAGCGAGCTGGGCATCGAGCGGTTCTCGGCGGGCCCCGGGGTCCACTCGGCCGTCCGTGCGGGCGAGGTGACCGTCCTCGTGTCGGCCCGTCCCGAGACCGCGGGGGCGTCCGTGGGGGTCTTCCGGGACGGCAAGCGGCTCGCCTCGATCGCCTCGTACGCGGAGGCCCCGGCGCTCACGGCGCACGCGCGCCTCACCGAGGGGGGCGCACGGCGCATTCCGTGCGCCGTCCTGCTCCCCACGGGCTACCAGGAGTCGGACGGCCCGCTCCCGGTGCTGCTCGACCCGTACGGCGGTCCGCACGGCCAGCGCGTGGTCGCCGCCCAGAACGCGTACCTCACCTCGCAGTGGTTCGCCGACCAGGGGTTCGCGGTGCTCGTCGCCGACGGGCGCGGCACCCCCGGCCGGTCCCCCGCGTGGGAGAAGTCCGTCCACCGGAATCTGCTGCTCACCCTGGACGACCAGATCGAGGCCCTGCACGACCTCGCCGGCCGGTACCCGTTCGATCTCGGCCGGGTCGCGATCCGCGGCTGGTCGTACGGCGGCTACCTCTCCGCGCTCGCGGTGCTGCGCCGCCCCGACGTCTTCCACGCGGCGGTCGTGGGCGCGCCGGTCACCGATCTGCGGCTCTACGACACGCACTACATGGAGCGCTATCTCGGTACCCCGCAGGAGGCGCCCGAGGTGTACGCCGCCAACTCGCTCGTGACGGACGACGGACTCTCGTCCCCGGCGGACGCGGCGGACCCGACGACCCCGGCGCGGCCCATGATGATCATCCATGGCCTGGCCGACGACAACGTGGTGGTCGCCCACTCGCTCAAGCTCTCCGCCGCGCTCCTGGCGGCGGGGCTCCCCCATGAGGTGCTGCCGCTCACAGGTGTGACGCACATGACACCGCAGGAGGAGATCGCGGAGAACCTGCTGCTGCTCCAGGTCGACTTCCTCAAGCGGTCACTGGGCCTGTCGTAGGCCTGGACCTGCCGCGAAGAACCGGACGGGAGACGGCAACCGGCCGGGACTCCTGGAAGTCCCGGCCGGTTTACGGCACCCGCACGGCCGTACGCTCCGCAGTCTGACGGGTCCGTATATCGGTACCGGGTCCGCCAAGTTGCCTGCGTGTTAACGAAATTGTTGTGCTTTATTGGCTTTTCTTCCCCTCCGGCCCGGCGGGAACGATCGTCCGCTCCTCCGCGAAGTGGCAGGCCGAGGGGTGCGCGGCCGGCCCCTTCGCCGTCCGGAAGAGCTCCGGGACCGTCAGCTGCGGCACCTCCACCGCGCACCGCTCCCGCGCCTTCCAGCAGCGCGTACGGAAGCGGCAGCCGGACGGCGGGTTCGCCGGGGACGGTACGTCGCCCGCGAGGATGATCCGGTCCCGGCGCGCCCGCGCGGAGGGGTCGGGCAGCGGCACCGCCGACAGCAGCGCCTGGGTGTACGGATGCGTCGGGTGGTCGTAGATCTGCGCGTCCGAGCCGATCTCCGCCAGCCGCCCCAGATACATGACGCCCACCCGGTCGGAGATGTGCCGGACGATCGACAGGTCGTGGGCGATGAAGATGTACGACAGGCCGAACTCGTCCTGGAGCTTCTCCATCAGGTTGATGACCTGGGCCTGGACGGAGACGTCCAGCGCCGAGACCGGCTCGTCGGCCACGATGATCTCCGGCCGGAGCGCGAGGCCGCGGGCGATGCCGATGCGCTGACGCTGTCCGCCGGAGAACTGGTGCGGGTAGCGGTTGATGTACTCCGGATTGAGCCCGACGACGTCCAGCAGGTCCTGGACCCTGCGCCGCCGGTCGCCCTTCGGGGCGACCTCGGGGTGGATCTCGTACGGCTCCCCGATGATGTCGCCCACCGTCATACGGGGGTTGAGCGAGGTGTACGGGTCCTGGAACACCATCTGGATGTTGCGCCGTACCGCCTTCAGCGCCCGTCCCGACAGCTTCGTGATGTCCTCGCCCTTGTACCGGATCGCGCCGGACGTCGGCCGCTCCAGGTTGACCAGCAGCTTCGCCACGGTCGACTTGCCGCAGCCGGACTCCCCCACGATGCCCAGGGTCTCGCCGGGTGCCAGGCCGAAGGAGACCCCGTCGACTGCCCGCACCGCGCCGATCTGCCGCCGGAAGAGGATGCCCTGGGTGAGCGGATAGTGCTTGACCAGGTCGCGCACCTCCAGGAGGGGTTCAGCCATCGAGCGTCTCCTTCCAGAAGTGGCAGGCGCTCCGCCGCTCCCCCGCGGCCCCGCCTTCCTCCGTCACCCCGCCCTCGTCCATCACCTCGTACAGCGGCGGCACCTCCGTACGGCACACGTCGCGGGCCCTCGGGCAGCGCGGGTTGAAGGCGCAGCCCGGTGGGATGTGCAGCAGGTTGGGCGGGAGGCCCTTGATCGCGTAGAGCTCGTGGCCCTTCTGGTCCAGACGCGGGATCGAGTCCAGCAGCCCCCGCGTGTACGGATGCGCCGGACGCTTGTAGATCTCGTGGACCGGAGCGGTCTCCACGATCCGCCCCGCGTACATCACCGCGATCTTGTCCGCGACATCAGCGACCACACCAAGATCATGGGTGATCAGAATCAACCCCATGTTGAACTCACGCTGAAGCTCCGCGAGCAGATCCATCACCTGCGCCTGCACCGTCACATCGAGCGCCGTCGTCGGCTCGTCCGCGATGATCAGATCCGGCTCCAGAGCCAGCGCCATCGCGATCATGATCCGCTGACGCATACCCCCCGAGAACTGATGCGGATAATCGTTCACCCGGTCCTTGGCCGCCGGGATACGCACCCGGTCCATCAGCTCGACGGCCCTCACCCGCGCCTGTTTGCGGCCCGTTCCCCGGTGAACCTCGAACATCTCCCCGAGTTGGGCGCCCACCGTGAGCACGGGGTTGAGGGAGGACAGCGCGTCCTGGAAGATCATCGCCATCTCGGCGCCGCGGATCCGGCGGCGCTGCTCCTCCTTGAGCTTCAGCAGGTCCTGGCCGCGGAAGAGCACTTCGCCGCCCGCGATCCGGCCGGGCGGGGTGTCCAGGATCCCCATGATCGCCTGGGCGGTGACGGACTTGCCCGACCCCGACTCACCGAGCACGGCGAGGGTTTCGCCCGCCGCCACCGCGTACGTGACGCCGTTGACGGCCTTGGCGACCCCTTCACGGGTGTGGAACTCCACCTGGAGATCGCGCACTTCGAGCAGGACGGGAGACGGCGGCATGGAATGGGGCTCCTCAGCGCAGCTTGGGGTCGAGGGCGTCGCGTACCGCGTCGCCGAGCATGATGAACGCCAGCACGGTGATCGCCAGCGCGCCGGCGGGCCAGAGCAGCATGTGCGGGGCGTTGCGGATGTACGGGGAGGCGTCGGAGATGTCGATCCCCCAGGAGACCGTCGGTGGTTTGAGGCCCACACCGAGGTACGAGAGGGTCGCCTCCAGTGCGATGAACGTACCGAGCGCGATGGTCGCCACGACGATCACCGGCGCGACCGCGTTGGGCAGCACGTGCCGCAGCATCATCCGCGGGCTGGAGGCGCCGAGCGCCCGCGCCGCCTGGACGTAGTCGTTCTGTTTGACGGTGATGACGGAGCCGCGGGCGATCCGGGAGATCTGCGGCCAGCCGAGCAGCACCATGAAGCCGATCACCGGCCAGACGGTGGCGCTGGTGACGACGGACAGCAGCACCAGACCGCCGAGGACGACGGGGATCCCGAAGAAGATGTCGGTGATCCGGGAGAGGCTCGCGTCCCAGGATCCGCCGAAGAAGCCGGCGAGCCCGCCGAGGACCGAGCCGACGACGGCGACGCCGAGACTGGCGAGGACGCCGACGACGACGGAGGTCCTGGCGCCGTAGACGGTACGGGTGTAGACGTCGCAGCCCTGTCCGTTGAAGCCGAAGGGGTGGCCGGGCCGGGAGCCGTCCTGGGCGTAGGCGAGGTTGCAGGAGAGCGGGTTGCCACTGGCGATCAGCGACGGCCAGATCGAGATGATCACCAGAAAGATGATGATCAGACCCGAGATGATGAAGACGGGGTTGCGCCGCAGATCCCGCCAGGCGTCGGACCACAGGCTGCGCGCCCTGCCCGCGGGACCGCCCGCCGCGGGGCCGCCGGGCCCGCCGTCCTTCTCCAGGGTGAACCCCTCGCTGGTGGCGAGGTCCATCGCGCCCCCGGCGCCGGTTCCTGCGATGGCGCCCCCGTCGGCCGTGGGCCCGTCGGGGTCGGGTCCGTCGGGGTTCGGGCGCTGCGGGTCAGGCATACCGGATCCTCGGGTCGAGTACCGCGTACAACAGGTCGACCAGCAGGTTCGCCACCAGGAAGACGATGACGAGCACGGTCACGAAGCCGACGACGGTCTGGGTGTTCTGGCGCAGAATGCCCTGGTAGAGCTGGAATCCGACCCCGTGGATGTTGAAGATCCGCTCGGTGACGATGGCGCCGCCCATCAGGGCGCCGATGTCCGTACCGATGAAGGTGACCACCGGGATCAGTGAATTGCGCAGCAGATGTCTGACGATCACCCGCCGCCTGGGCAACCCCTTGGCGACGGCCGTCCGGACGTAGTCGGAGCGGGCGTTCTCCGCGATGGAGGTCCGGGTGAGCCGGGTGACGTACGCGAGGGAGACGGAGGCGAGCACCAGCCCCGGCAGGATCAGCTCGTCGAGCGGCGCCGCCGGGGAGACCGAGGGCTCGATGATCCTCCACTTCACGCCGAAGAGGAGCTGCGCCAGCAGTCCGGTGACGAACGTCGGTACGGAGATGACGACGAGCGTCAGCAGCAGGACGGAGGTGTCGACCGGGCGGCCCCGGCGCAGCCCCGTGACCACGCCGAAGATGATCCCGATGAGAATCTCGAAGAAGATGGCGACGAGCGTCAGCCGGATGGTGATCGGGAAGGCGGAGGCCATCAGGTCGATGACCTTCTGCCCGTTGAAGGCGGTGCCGAAGTCTCCCGAGAAGACGTGGCCCATGTAGGTGAGGTACTGCTGCCAGACGGGCTTGTCGAGGCCGAAGTCCTTGCGGAGCCGGGCCTCGGTGGCGGGGTCGCACTGCCGGTCGCCGCAGAGGCCCGCGACGGGGTCGCCCATCACATTGACCATCAGGAAGATCAGCAGCGTGGCGCCGATGAAGACCGGGATCATCTGGAGCAGACGCCGGATCACATAACGTCCCATGCACAGCTCCGGGGGAAGGGGCGAACGGTGGCCGTGGGCTCCGTTCCGGCGTCAGTGGACGGTGATCTCGTTGTAGACCGGGACGCTGAACGGGTTGAGCGCCACGTGCGAGACCCGGTCCGAGTAGCCCGCGCTGCCGTTCTGGTACCAGAGCGGGATGGCCGCCATCTGGTCCCGTACGACGGCCTCGGCCTGCTGGAACTTGGTGATCGCCGCTTTCGTGTCGGTCTCGGCGTTGGCCTCGTTGATCAGCTTGTCGAACTGCGGGTTGCTCCACTTTCCGTCGTTGGACGAGGCGTTGGTGTAGTAGAGCGGCTGGAGGAAGTTCTGGATCAGCGGGTAGTCCATCTGCCAGCCCGCGCGGAAGGGCCCGGTGAGCTTCTTCCGCCCGATCTGGTTGCGGAAGTCCGCGAAGGTGCCGACGGGGCTGCCGACGCACGCCTTGTCCTGGCCGAGCGCGTTGTTGATGCTGTTGCAGACGGCGTCGACCCACTCCTTGTGGGAGCCGGTGTCCGCGTTGTACGTGATCTTCAGCCGGCCGCCGGGGATGCCGCCGCCCTCCTGGACCAGCTTCTTCGCGGCGGCGGCGTCGTACGCGCAGGCCGAACCGCAGAGCCCGGCCTTGTAGCCGCCGTCCGCGCCGAGCACCGGTGAGGTCCAGTCGGTGGCCGGGGTACGGGTCTTGCGGAAGATGGTCTCGGTGATCTGCTCGCGGTTGATCGCCCGGGAGAGCCCGGTACGGACCTTGACCGCCTTCGCGGTGTTCCACCGCTTGTCGTAGTAGGGGAAGGCGAGGGTCTGGATGATGCCGGCGGGGGTGTTGATGTACCGGCCGTTCAGATCGGACTTCACGTTCTTGAGCTGCGAGGCGGGGACGTCGTCGACCAGGTCGAGATTGCCGGCGACGAGGTCGGTGTAGGCCGTGTTGTTGTCGGTGTAGACGACGAGGTCCACACCGCCGTTGCGCGCCTTGTCCGCTCCGGGGTACGCCTTCCAGGCGCGCAGCGACATCTGGGAGCCCTTGGTGTACTGCCTCACGGTGTAGGGCCCGTTGCCGACCGGCTTGGCGAGCCACGCCGCGTGCTGGTCGTAGAACGCCCTGGGCAGCGGCGCGAAGGCCGCGTACCCCAGGGTGTCGGGCCAGGTGGAGAAGCGCTGCGACAGCTTGACGGTGAAGGTCCGCGGCCCGGTGGCCTTCAGGCCGGAGAGGGTCTGGGCGGTCGGCGCGCCGGAGGCCGGATGGACCTTGTCGTACCCGTCGATGTACTGGAAGAAGTACGCGTTCTTCTGGTTGTTCTTGAGGTTCGCGCCGTAGTTCCAGGCGTCCACGAAGGAGTTGGCGGTGACCTTCTCACCGTTGCTGAAGGTCCAGCCGTCCTTGACGGTGACGGTGAAGTGCGTCGAGTCCGTGGTCTCGATCCTCTCGGCCAGCTCGTCCTCGGCCTTGCCGGTCTTCGGGTTGTACCGCTTCAGTCCGCGGAAGATCATGTCGAGGACCTTGCCGCCCTGGACCTCGTTGGTGTTCGCGGGTTCCAGCGGGTTCTGCGGGTCCCCCCAGGAGGAGCGCACCACCCCGTCGGCACCGCCGCCGGTTCCGCCGCCTCCCCCGCCGCAGGCCGTCGCCGCGAGGGTGACGGCCACCGCGCAGGCGGCCCATGTGGCGTGCGTCGGCGTGGCTCCTCGCATGAATGTGCCTCCTCGGGGTGGCGGGCTCAGGTGACGTTCAATATCCACCCATAGGGCGCAATACGCTCATTCGACTCACCTGAACGGACGGATCCCCCTCCGGATGTACGCATACCGGCGAGTGACGCGCACGCGGGCCGGGGACCGGCCGTCTTTCGGCCGGGTCACGACCGGAGCGCATTCGCACCAACGGTTGGCCATGCGCGCGCCAAGCCGCAAAAGAGGCATTCAAGGCCACGAAGAATTCATTGACCGTGCACGTATCCGATTGAAAAATTCCCATTGAGCCGCGGATCTGACCGTGGAGCTTTCGATCTCTTCCGGCCAGGGGAGCATCATGACCTCCGCACCCTCTCCGGCCGCCGTCCCTCTGGAGACGGTCGCCGGGCACGACGGCCACCCGCCGGCGCCCGCGGCGCCGGGAGGCGGGACCGGCCGCTCCCCGGGACAACTCGCGCTGAGGCGCTTCCGGCGCGACCGTACAGGCGTCGTCTCGGGCTGTGTCGTCGCCTTCTTCTTCGTGGTGGCCGTCTGCGCCCCGCTGATCGCCCGGCTCTACGGGAAGAATCCGTACGACACCTACGGCCAGGACAACCCGGGCCTGCTCAACGACTTCGGCTTCCCCGTCCGCCCCAACGGCGGTATCAGCGGCACGTACTGGTTCGGCATCGAACCCGGGCTCGGCCGCGACGTCTTCACCTTCCTGCTGTACGGGATCCGCAACTCGCTGCTGATCGCCACCGTGACCACGCTGCTGGTCGCGCTGTTCGGGGTCGTCATCGGCGTCACGGCGGGCTATCTCGGCGGAAAGACGGACTACCTCGTCGGCCGGGTCATCGACATCCTGCTGGCGTTCCCCTCGACGCTGTTCTTCATCGCGTTCTGGCCGGTGCTGATCTCGATCCTGGTCTCGCCGGAGGAGAACACCCCGGTCTGGCTCACCGTCGTCTCGCTGATCTCGGTGATGACCGCCTTCGGCTGGGCCCCCATCGCCCGGCTGCTGCGCGGCGAGGTACTCGCCCTGCGCGAGCGGGAGTTCGTGGAGGCGGCCAAGGTGACCGGCGCGTCCCCGGCGCGGATCATCTTCAGGGAACTGCTCCCCAACCTGTGGACGCCGATCCTCATCCAGGCGACCCTCGCGCTCCCCCTCTTCGTCACCACCGAGGCGGGGCTCGCCTTCCTGGGCGTGGGGCTCAGCTCACCGACGCCCGACTGGGGCGTGATGATCCAGCGCGGTTCGAACGTGTACCAGAACGACATCACCTTCCTGCTCTTCCCGGGGCTCACGATGGTGATCTTCGTGATCGCCTTCAACCTCCTCGGCGACTCGGTACGCGACGCGCTGGACCCGAAGACCAGGCGCTGACCTCCGCGCACCCCTCGCACCCCGGGACCGGCCCGGGGTCCCGTACCGCCGCACCACGCGCACCCCGTACCGCCGTACCCCGAGCATCCCCAGCACCGCAGAACCCACTCGGCTTCACCGACGCACCGACAGGGCAGGAAACATGTCCCTCTCCCGCAGAAACTTCGTCATCGCCACCTCCGTCGCCGCCGGGGGCTCCGCACTCCTCTCCGCCTGTAGCAGCGGCAACTCCGGCTCCGGCGGATCCGGCGGCAGCGGATCGGGCGGCGGAGGCGGCGGCGCGGGCACGGCGACGTACACCGGCAGTACGGTCGCCATCGGCACCGCCGCGGACTCCACCGGGCCCGCCCCCGCCGTCGCCGGTTCCCGCAAGGGCGGCACGATCCGCGGCATCGGCCCCGACGACTTCTCCCATCTCGACCCGCAGCGCATCTACTTCTCCTGGAACTCCACGGTCGGCAACCTCTACATCCGCTGCCTCACCGGCTACCGGATCGCGCCGGACGGCTCCATGAAGCTGGTCGGCGACCTCGCCACCGACGCGGGCACCATGTCCGACGGCGGCAAGACCTGGACGTTCACGCTGAAGGACGGCCTCAAGTGGGAGGACGGCAGTGAGCTGACCGTCGACGACGTGCGCCACGGCATCGAGCGGGGCTTCGCGAGCTTCACCACCGAGGGCGCCGGCTACCTCCAGACCGCGCTGACCGGCTCCACCGACTTCCGGGCCGCGTACAAGGGCCCGTACAGCGGCAAGCACCTCGACTCCGTCGTCACCGACGCACGGCGGAAGACCATCGCCTTCCATCTGGAGCTGGCCCGCCCCGACCTCAACTTCACGCTGGCGATGCACTCGTACGGCGCCGTACCGGTCAAGCTGGACACCAAGGAGAAGTACGACAAGGACCCGGTCTCGGCAGGACCGTACAAGCTCACCCAGCACGCCGTCGACAAGTCGATGACGCTCACCCGCAATCCGCACTGGGACGAGAGGACGGACGCGATCCGCACCGCCTACCCGGACGGTTTCGCCTTCGAGTTCGGTCCGCAGGCGCTCGCGGCCTCGGACCGGCTGATCGCCGACTCGGGCGACGACCAGTACGCCGTGATGGCGTACAGCGGGGTGCCGGCCGAGCGTATCCAGAACGTCCTCACGGACCCCGCGCTGAAGAAACGCACCATCAACGGCCTGCTCACCGGCGTCTACTACTACGCCATCAACACCCGGCGCGTCCCCGACCTGAGGGTGCGCCAGGCCCTGATCCACGCCTGGCCGCTGGAGCAGATCCGGCAGATCTACGGCGGCCCCTCCGCGGGCGACATCGCGACGACGATCCTCAGCCCGGACATCCTGGGGCGCGAGAAGTTCGACGTCTACGGGAAGCTGAAGAGGCCGCAGGGCGACCCGGCGACCGCGAAGAAGCTGCTCAAGGAGGCCGGCAAGTCCGGCCAGAAGATCGTCTACGCCTTCCCGCAGGGCGACAACTACGACAAGACGAAGGTCGTCATCGAGAACGCGCTGCGGAAGGCGGGGTTCAACCCCGTCATCAAGCCGCTCGACTCGACCAGTTACTACGACCAGGTCCAGCAGATCGACAACCAGTTCGACGTCATGTGGTTCGGCTGGGCCCCGGACTGGCCCACCGGCTACACCCTGATCCAGCCGCTCTTCGACAGCGGCACGATCGCCAACGGCGCCAACAACATCTCCCAGCTCAGGGTCGGCTGGGTCGACGCGGCGATCAAGAAGGACGTGGTGATCGCCGACCCGAAGCGGGCGGGGAAGGCATGGGCCGCGCTGGACCGGCGGATCATGACCGAGGAGGCGCCGATCATCCCGGAGACGTACCAGCGCCGCTTCTACCTGGCCGGCTCGAAGGTCGGCGGGGCCCTGTTCGACCCACTGTTCTCGGCGGCCGTGCTCTACAAGCTGTACGCGAAGGCCTGAGGAATCCGGAGGAGCCCGAGGACCCAAGAAAACCGAGGAACCTGAGGAACCCGAGGAAAACACGCCATGTTCCGCTTCCTGGTACGCCGCGCGCTCGGCGCCGCGGTGATTCTGCTGATCATCAGCGCCTTCACCTTCGTCCTCTTCTACGTCGCGCCCCGCGACCCCGCCCGGGTCGCCTGCGGCAAGGTCTGCACCCCCGAGACGCTGGCGCTCGTACGCCGCAACCTGGGCATCGCCGATCCGCTGCCCGCGCAGTACTGGCACTGGCTCCAGGCGGTGTTCACCGGCCGCGACTACGCCTCGTTCGGGCACTGCCCGGCGCCCTGCCTCGGCTACTCGTTCCACAACCGCGAGCCGGTTCTCGGCACCATCCTCGACCGCTTCCCGACCACGCTGTCGCTCTCCCTCGGCAGCGCCGTCGTCTTCGTGGTGCTGGGCGTGGGCGCGGGCATGCTCGCCGCGGTCAAGCAGGGCAGGGCGCTGGACAAGGTGGCGTCCTCGGCCTCGCTGATCGGCTCCTCGCTCCAGATCTACATCGTCGGGGTGGTCGCCATGTACTACCTGACCGACCAGTGGCACCTCCTGAGCCGCCCCCAGGACGTCCCGATCACCCAGGATCCGGCGGGCTGGTTCCAGGGGCTGCTGCTGCCCTGGTTCGTCCTCGCCCTGATCTTCACCGCCAACTACACGCGGATGGCCCGCTCCCAGCTGGTCGAGACGCTCAGCGAGGAGTACGTACGGACGGCACGCGCCAAGGGCCTCTCACGCCGCACGGTCTTCTTCCGCTTCGCCTGGCGGGGCGCGATGGGCCCGATCGTCACGATCTTCGGGCTGGACATCGGCGCGCTGCTCGGCGGCGCCATCATCACCGAGCAGACGTTCAACCTGCACGGCATCGGCGCGCTCTCCGTCAAGGCCGTGCAGGACAACGACCTGCCCCTGCTGCTCGGGGTCGTCCTCGTCGCGGCGGGCGCGATCGTCGTCTTCAACATCGTCGTCGACGCCGTGTACGCCGTCATCGACCCGCGCGTACGCCTCGCCTAGGACCCAGGAGGCACCACACCCCATGACCACGCACCCGGTGAACGCCCCCTTCCTGTCCGTCCGCGACCTGCGGGTGCACTTCGCCACCGAGGACGGCACCGTACGCGCCGTCGACGGGCTCTCCTTCGACGTGGCGCGCGGCAGAACCCTCGGGATCGTCGGCGAGTCGGGCTCCGGCAAGTCCGTCACCAGCCTGGCGATCCTGGGCCTGCACGACCGCGAGCGCGACCGCACGACGATCGACGGGGAGATCCTGCTCGAAGGACGCGACCTGCTCACCACGGGCGAACGACAGCTCGAACGGCTGCGCGGCAACACGATGGCCATGATCTTCCAGGACGCGCTGGCCTCGCTCTCGCCGTACCACACGGTCGGCCGGCAGATCGCGGAGACGTACCGCAAGCACACCGGCGCCTCCCGGAAGGCCGCCCGCGCGCGGGCCGTCGAGATGCTGGGGCGCGTCGGGATCCCGCAGCCGGACGTACGGGCCGACGACTACCCGCACCAGTTCTCCGGCGGGATGCGCCAGCGCGCGATGATCGCGATGGCGCTGGTCTGCGACCCCGCGCTGCTGATCGCGGACGAACCGACGACCGCGCTGGACGTCACCGTGCAGGCCCAGATCATGGATCTGCTGAAGGACCTCCAGCGGGAGACCGGCACCGCGATCATCTTCATCACCCATGACCTGGGCGTGATCGCCGACATCGCGGACGACGTCCTCGTGATGTACGGCGGCCGGTGCGTGGAGCGCGGCACGAAGAAGGAGGTCCTGCGCACCCCCCAACACCCCTACACCTGGGGCCTGCTGGGCTCCATGCCGAGCCTCGACTCCCCGGTGGACATACCACTCGCCCCCATCCCCGGCACCCCGCCCAGCCTGCTCGACCCGCCCGCCGGCTGCCGCTTCCACCCGCGCTGCGCCTTCACCGAGCAGGTGGGCGGCGCGCTCTGCGCGACCCGGCTGCCGCCACTGGAACCGGTGACGGGGCACGGGGCGGCCTGCCACCTGGACGCCGCCCAACGGGTCGAGTTCTCGGCCGACTTCGCGGGCGCGGGCCCGGGGTGAGCGCGCGGACATGGGCCCGCCCCCGTACTCCCCCACCGAAAGGAACCCCACACCCCATGACCGCCCCCACCCCCCTCCTGGAGATCTCCGGGCTCACCAAGCACTTCCCCATCACGGGCGGCTTCCCGATCCGGCGCACGGTCGGCGCGGTCCAGGCCGTCGACGGCCTCGACTTCACGGTCGCGGAGGGCGAGAGCCTGGGTCTGGTCGGCGAGTCCGGCTGCGGCAAGTCCACGACGGGCCGGCTCGTCACCCGGCTCCTGGAACCGACCGGCGGCCGGATCACCTACCGCGGCCAGGACATCACGCACGCCTCACGCAGGGGGCTCGCCCCGGTGCGCCCCGAGATCCAGATGATCTTCCAGGACCCGTACGCCTCGCTCAACCCGAGACAGACGGTCGGCCGGATCATCGCCGGGCCCATGGAGATCAACGGCATCGATCCGCCGGGCGGCCGGGAGAGACGCGTACGCGAACTCCTGGACACGGTCGGCCTCAACCCCGAGCACTACAACCGCTTCCCGCACGAGTTCTCCGGCGGCCAGCGCCAGCGCATCGGGGTCGCCAGGGCACTCGCCCTGCGCCCGAAGCTGATCGTGGCCGACGAGCCGGTCTCGGCGCTGGACGTCTCGATCCAGGCGCAGGTGGTCAACCTGCTCCAGCAGCTCCAGCGGGAGCTGGGCATCGCGTTCGTCTTCATCGCCCACGACCTGGCCGTCGTACGCCACTTCTCGCAGCGCGTGGCGGTGATGTACCTGGGCCGGATCGTGGAGATCGCGGACCGGGACGAGCTGTACGGCGCCCCGCGCCACCCGTACACCAGGGCGCTCCTCTCGGCGGTGCCGGAGACGACGCTCCCGGACGACACCACCCCGCCCCGCGCCCGCATCCGCCTGACCGGCGACGTCCCGTCCCCGGTCCACCCGCCGTCCGGCTGCCGCTTCCGCACCCGCTGCTGGAAGGCGACGGACCACTGCGCGACGACGACGCCTCCACTGGTACGCCCGGAAGGCAGCCGCGAGGGCCACCTGACGGCCTGCCACTACCCGGAGGCGCTGCCGCACGCGGCTGCGCCCGCGCCCACGGATCCCTGAACAGCCCGGTGAACTGGCATCGCGTATCCGCTCGGCGAGATCACCGGGCCCTTCCGTCCTCCCGAGCGACTCCTCGATGGCGCATCAGCGCATCCCGAAGGCGTCGGCGAGATCATCAGGAAGGTCGTCGACGTCGTGCGGGATGTGGATACGCCCACGCAGCGAGCCTCTGCCGACCCTCATCGCCGCGGAACCGGGCGGCACCGCCGGCTCTCCTGCTCTGCTGATGCTCGCCCTGGTCTCATGAATGTTGGAACAGCTCAGGTACCTGCTGGAGATCTCGGCGCACGCATCCGTCGGCCTCAGGGTCATCCCGTACGAGAAGGGCGAGGAGGCAGCCCAGATCGGGGCGTTCAGAATCCTTCAGTTCGCGGACGATGACGTACCGGACGTGGCCTTCGGAGAGTCCGTCGCAGGGAGCCTGACCATGGAAGGACTCCGTGACCTGCGCCGACTGCACCGGCTCTTCCGTGGCCTCACCGAGTCCGCCTACTCTCGGGAGGAGAGCCGTGACGTCATCGCGCGCACCCTGAGCAAGGAAGAATGACTGATGGAGAAGGCAGACCTCTACTCGATCGACCCGGCCGCGCTGTCCTGGCAGAAGAGCAGCTTCACCGCCAACAATGGCCAGTGCTTCGAGCTGGCGCCGCTCCCCGGCGGCGGAGTGGCGGTCCGCGACTCGAAGAACCCGTCGGGCCCGCATCTGTGCTTCACACCCGGTGAGTGGCAGGCCTTCAAGTCCGGTATGGCCACAGGCGACTTCGACAACCTGTAGCCAACCACCGGCGGGCGTGGTCAGCCGAGAGGCCGGCGCACTTCGTCGCATACCCACGCAGCGGGTACGGGTCTGCACGCCGACCGATCACACCGCCACCCGCGTGGGCACGATCCGTTCCCTCACGGCCGCCGGAAGCGGATACTCGCGCTCCACCGGCAGCAGGGCAGCCACTTCCTCGTCGTCCCCACCGCGAACCGCCCGGCGAATGTCGCCGGCCATGCCCGTGACGTCGGTCATGCCGACGATCCACTCATCCAGATACCTGTCGACCGCCTCCCCCGACAGACCGACCTGAATGGCACGCCGGGACAGCGCATTCAGCCCGGTATCACGGTCCGGATCCCACTGCACCCGGACCGGACTCGACTCCAGCTCCGCCCGCCACTCCGCCTTGGTGCCGAACCGGGTCCGGTCGAAATGGCTGAGGCAGGCACGGGAAAGCGCCCACTCGAAGCCTTCCCGCGTGATCTCGATGGACAGGATCCGCTCCTGATCCGGTTTCGTGGCCCAGCCCGAGCGATACATCATCCAGAGGAACGAGGGCTTGATCCAGGTCATCCTGGCACGCCTGAACGGATCGACAAACGTGCCCGCATCCAATGCGGGGGCAGCAATCCTTGCCGGGTACGCCTGATACACCGTGATGGTGTCGTCCGTGAAAACCGCGCGAACTTTCTCATTCATGCGGATACCTCTTCCGCCCAAGCCTCTGGACGCCTGAGGATCGGTCCCTCGACCTCACACGCACCGCGATTCTTTTTGTTGCCCCAATTGTGATCAAGCATGTGCTCTTGGGCCGCCTTGACCTTGGTGAGCAGATCCGCGCGTAGCTTGGGATCGGTGTTCACTGCGTCCACGGCAGCCTGAACGCTCTTTTCTGAAGCCCAGCCAGTTTCGAGCCTGATGGGCGATCCTGCAATGTTTCCGGCATCATCCACATATACATGCACCTCATCTTCGAGGCCCGGCTTCTTTTTCAAGGGAATGTGTATATGAGCACCCTTGGTGGCCCAGTCGGATGCCACCGGAGATACCCGTGTCTTGCACGGCTTCAGCCCCAGTGGATCCGCCCAGGTGTGCGGATTGCGTACGTACGTCGCCGGGTTCGGGCCGTTGGTGCCCTGGTGTTCCCTTGCCGCTCGTGGTCATGAGCCGGATTCTGTCGTGATCGTATTACTCAACGCAACGCGGAAAGAGCGCACCGCGAACGGGCCAGGGCCCGGAACCGTGCGTACGGTTCCGGGCCCTGGTGCGGGGCGTGGCGGTGACGGCGTGACGCGCGGTCAGGCCGCGTGGACCACGTCCTTCTCCTCAGCGAAGTGGCACGCGGACTCGTGCGCGTTCCCGGTGTCCGAGTCCTTGAAGCGCTCCGGGACGGCGAGCAGCGGCACCTCCTCCGCGCACCGGTCCTGCGCCTTCCAGCAGCGGGTGCGGAAGCGGCAGCCGGACGGGGGGTTCGCCGGGGAGGGGACGTCTCCGGTGAGGATGATCCGCTCGCGGCCCTCGCGGGCCTCCGGGTCGGGGACCGGGACCGCCGACAGCAGCGCCTGGGTGTAGGGGTGCGTCGGGTGGTCGTAGATCTGGGTGTCCGTACCGATCTCGGCCATCTTGCCGAGGTACATGACGCCGACCCGGTCGGAGATGTGCCGGACGATCGACAGGTCGTGGGCGATGAAGAGGTAGGAGAGGTTGAACTCGTCCTGGAGCTTCTCCATCAGGTTGATGACCTGGGCCTGGACGGAGACGTCCAGCGCCGAGACCGGCTCGTCGCAGATGATGATCTCGGGGTTGAGCGCGAGGCCGCGGGCGATGCCGATGCGCTGGCGCTGTCCGCCGGAGAACTGGTGCGGGTAGCGGTTGATGTACTCCGGGTTCAGGCCGACGACGTCCAGCAGGTCCTGGACCCTGCGCCGCCGGTCGCCCTTCGGGGCGACCTCGGGGTGGATGTCGAACGGCTCCCCGATGATGTCGCCCACCGTCATACGGGGGTTGAGCGAGGTGTACGGGTCCTGGAACACCATCTGGATGTTGCGCCGTACCGCCTTCAGGGCCCGCCCGGACAGCTTGGTGATGTCCTGGCCCTTGAAGAAGACCTCGCCCGCGGTGGCCGTCTCCAGCATCATCAGCAGCTTGGCGACGGTGGACTTGCCGCAGCCGGACTCGCCGACGATGCCCAGGGTCTCGCCCTGGTACAGGTCGAAGGAGATGCCGTCCACGGCCTTGACCGCGCCGACCTGCCGCTTGAAGAGGATGCCCTGCGTCAGCGGGAAGTGCTTGACGAGGTTACGAACCTGGAGGATCGGCTCGCCCCGCTCGACGGGCGCCTCGATCGCGGCGACGGAGGCCGACTCGCTCCCCGCGTCGACCACGTCCACCTCGGTGACGTTCGGGGTGGTGTCCGCCGCTTCCGCGCCGCCCATGGCCGCGGCCTCGTCACGTTTCGCCGGCTCAGCCATGGATCGTCTCCTTCCAGAAGTGGCATGCGCTGCCGCGTCCGGGCAGCTCGCCGCCGTCCCGCTCGGTCACCTGCGCCAGCGCGGGGACCTCCGTACGGCAGATGTCCTGCGCCGAGGGGCAGCGCGGGTTGAAGGCGCACCCGCTCGGGATCTTGAGCAGGTTGGGCGGGAGGCCCTTGATCGCGTAGAGCTCGTGGCCCTTCTGGTCGAGGCGCGGGATCGAGTCCAGCAGGCCCCGGGTGTACGGGTGCGCGGGGCGCTTGTAGATCTCGTGGACCGGCGCGGTCTCCACGATGCGGCCCGCGTACATCACCGCGATCTTGTCCGCGACGTCGGCCACGACGCCGAGGTCGTGGGTGATCAGGATCAGCCCCATGTTGAACTCGCGCTGGAGCTCGGCGAGGAGGTCCATCACCTGGGCCTGCACGGTCACGTCGAGCGCGGTCGTCGGCTCGTCCGCGATGATCAGGTCGGGCTCCAGGGCGAGCGCCATGGCGATCATGATGCGCTGGCGCATACCGCCGGAGAACTGGTGCGGGTAGTCGTTCACCCGGTCCTTGGCCGCCGGGATACGGACCCGGTCCATCAGCTCGATGGACTTGGCCTTGGCTTCCTTCTTGGAGAGGCCCTGGTGCACCCGGAACATCTCACCGAGCTGGTAGCCGACGGAGAGCACCGGGTTGAGCGAGGACAGCGCGTCCTGGAAGATCATCGCGATCTTCCGGCCGCGGATCTTGCGCCGCTCGTCGTTGCTCATCTTGAGCATGTCCCGTCCCTGGAAGAGGATCTCTCCCTGGGGGATACGGCCGGGGGGCATGTCGAGGATGCCCATGATCGCCTGGGCGGTGACGGACTTGCCGGAGCCGGATTCACCCAGCACGGCCAGGGTCTCCCCGGCGGCGACGCTGTAGTTGACCCCGTTGACCGCCTTGGCCACGCCGTCCCGGGTGTGGAACTCGACGTGCAGGTCACGGACTTCCAGCAGCATGCCGCTTTCGCCGTCCGCGTCCTGTGGAGCGGAGCTGTCCGCTGTCTTCTCGATGATGGTCATGTACGCCTCCCTCAGCGCAGCTTGGGGTCGAGGGCGTTGCGTACCGCATCGCCGAGCATGATGAACGCCAGAACGGTGATCGACACCATGACGGACGGGATGATCAGGACGAACGCGGCGTTACGGAGCTGTTCCTGGCCCGAGGAGATGTCGACACCCCACGAGACGGTCGGCTCGGCGAGGCCGATGCCCAGGAAGGACAGCGTGGCCTCGGCCGAGATGTAGCCGCCGAGCGCGATGGTGGCGACGACGATCACCGGTGCGATCGCGTTGGGCAGGATGTGCCGGAGCAGGATCCGGGTGGTCGAGGCGCCGAGCGCCTTGGCCGCCATCACGTAGTCCGCCTGCTTGACGGTGAGCACCGAGCCTCGGGCGACACGGGCGATCTGGGTCCAGCCGAGGAAGGCCAGGGCCAGGATCACGACGTACACGTGACGCTCCTCGAAGGAGGTCAGGACGACCATCGCGCCGAGGATGAAGGGCACGCCGAAGAAGATGTCGGTGACCCGGGAGAGCAGCGTGTCGATCCAGCCGCCGAAGTATCCGGCGAGCATGCCGACGACCGTACCGAGCAGGGTGACGAGCGCGGTGACGACGAGGGCGACGGTGATCGAGGCGCGGGCCCCGTAGATCACGCGCGCGTAGATCGAGCGGCCCTGGATGTCGTACCCGAACCAGTCGTCCTTGAAGAGGTGGCTCCAGTTCGGCTTCTGCAGGTAGTGGTTGGCGAGGTCCGCGTACCGCGGGTCCGCACCGGTGAACAGCCCGGGGAAGGTCGCCATCACCAGCAGGACCACGATCAGCACGGCCGAGACCAGGAAGAGCGGGTTGCGGCGCAGATCGTGCCAGGCGTCCGACCAGAGGCTGCGGGGCTTGCCCACCGAGGCGTCGGCGGGCGTCGCCGGGGTGTCCGCCAGTGCCTCGGCCGGCTTCACCCCACCGGTGTCCTTGGTGGTGTCCTTGAGTGCCTCAGGCATAACGGATCCTCGGGTCCAGGACCGCGTAAAGCAGGTCGACGAGCAGGCTGGCGACGAGATACACGATCACGATCAGGGTGACGATGCCCACGACCGTGGCGCCCTCGCGGTGCCTGAGCGCGTCGAAGGTGACGTACCCGACACCCTTGACGTTGAAGATGCCCTCGGTGACGACCGCGCCGCCCAGCAGGGCGCCCAGGTCGGTGCCGAGGAACGTGACCACCGGGATCATGGAGTTACGCATCAGGTGCACTCCGACGATACGACGGCGCGGCAGCCCCTTGGCCACCGCGGTGCGCATGTAGTCGGAGCGGAGGTTCTCCGCGATCGAGGTACGGGTGAGCCGTGCCACGTACGCCAGGGAGAGCGAGCCGAGCACCACAGCGGGCAGGAACAGCTCGTCCCAGTTCGCGTCCGCGCTCACGTTCGGGTCCACCCAGCCGAGCTGGAAGGCGAAGAAGTACTGGCCGAGGAAGCCGAGCACGAAGGACGGAACGGAGATCAGCAGAAGGGTCAGGACGAGCAGCCCGCGGTCCCGGAGGGTGTCGGCCTTCAGACCGGCGAAGACCCCCATCGAGATACCGACGAGCACGGTGAAGGCGAAGGCGAACAGGGCCAACCGGACCGTGATCGGGAACGCCTCGGAAATGATGTCGGCGACAGGTCGCCCACTGGCGATCTGGGTACCGAAATCACCCTGGAACAGACCGGTCAGATAGTTCCAGTACTGGTGCCAGAGCGGCAGATCGAGCCCGAGATCCTTCTTCATCGCAGCGATCTGCGAGGGATCGACGGTCTGCTCACCGGCGAGCGCGCGCACGGGGTCACCGGGCAGCGCGAACATCATGGAGAAGACCAGCAAGGTTGACCCGATGAACACCGGGATCATCTGGAGCAGTCGCCGCGCGACATAACGCCCCATGTGTGCCTCCGAATGGATAACTTCAGCCCCGAAGGCCGCTCCCCCTGACAGAGGGGAGCGGCCCCGGGACTACCGCCGTGACGGCGGCTTCCGGCCGAGTGGGGGGAATAGGCCCTGGGGCCCGCTACTTGACGGTGACGTTGGTGAGGACGTAGTCACCGTGGAAGTCGATCCCCACGTTGTCCACAGCCTTGGAGAAACCGCCGTTGGTCTTGTACTCCCACAGCGGGATCGCCGGCATCTTCTCCAGGAGAAGCTGCTCCGCGTCCTGGAACGCCTTGACCGACTCGTCCAGGGACTTGGCGTTGTCGCCCTTCTTGAAGGCCGCGTCGACCTCCTTGTCGGAGAAGAAGCCGTTGTTGGCCTCGGCGCCGGTGCCGTACAGCTCCTTCATGAAGTTGGCGTTCACCGGGTAGTCGGCGACCCAGCCACCGCGGTACGCGGACTTGACCTGCTTGTTGTCGCGCGCCTCCAGGTCGGTCTGGAAGTCCGGCTTGGCGTCCGGGATGCAGTCCACACCGGTGGAGTTACGGATCGACTCGCAGACCGCGGTCACCCACTCCTTGTGGCCACCGTCGGCGTTGTACTGGATCCACATCTTGTTGTCCGGGACGCCACCGTTCTCGGTGACGAGCTTCTTCGCCTTGGCGGCGTCGAACGTGAAGACGTCGGTGTTCAGGTTCTGGTGGCCGGCGACACCGGGCGGGGTGAAGCTGGTGGCCGGGTTACGGGTGCCGTTGAGGACCGTCTTGGTGATCGTGGCACGGTCGATACCCATCGACAGGCCCTGGATGACCTTGGGGTTGATCCCCTTGAAGGTCTTCGAGTAGAACACCGGCGTGATGGTCTGGAGACCGGCCCACGGCTCGTCGATCACACGGTCGCCGAGGTCCGCCTTGTACTTCGGCAGGTCCTTCGGGCCGACCTGCTTGATCAGGTCCAGGTTGCCGGAGAGGAGGTCCTGGTACGCGGCCTCGATGGTCGCGTAGTTCTTGAAGAGGACACCCTTGTTCTTGGCCTTGTTCGGACCCGTGTAGTCCGGGTTGGCCTTGACCTGGATGAGCTTCTTGTGGTCCCACTTCTCGAAGACGTAGGGACCGTTGCCCACCGGGGCCTGGCCGAACGCCTTGGTGTCCTTGTAGAAGACCTCGGGCAGCGGCGCGAAGGTGGAGTAGCCGAGCTTGTACTCGAAGTACGGCACGGCCTCGGTGAGCTCGATGGTGAAGGTCGTGTCGTCGACGACCTTCAGGCCGGACATGCTGTCCTTCTTGGCCTTGCCCTTCTCCGGGTGGACGTCGGCGTAACCGGCGATGTCACCGAACCAGAAGGCGTTCTGCATGTTGTTGTCGACGTTGGCGTACCAGTTCCACGCCTTGACGTACGACTCGGCCGTGACGGGGGTGCCGTCGTGGAACTTCCAGCCGTCCTTGAGCTTGACCGTCCACGTCTTCGAGTCGGTCGACTTCACGGACTCGGCGTTCGTGTAGACGATGCCGCCGTCCTTGTCGAACTCAAGCAGCTGGGTGAACAGCGACCTGATGACGTTGGAGCCCACCGACTCGTTCGTGTCGGCCGGGATCAGCGGCTTCTGCGGCTCGCCGTTGTCCATGGAGATGTAGCCCGCGGGCTTGCCCTTCTCCTTCGACGCCGCCTTGCCCTCGTCATCGCTGCCGCCACCGCACGCCGTCATCGTCATTGCGACGACAATCGCGCCCACGACCCACTTGGCGCTCTTGGCACCGCGCATGGGTTTCCTCCTCATGAGTCCACTTAGTCACTACAAGACGGGCACTGTCTACGCGCGCTGACACCCCTGACAGCGGGCTGTTCGGCAGTACCCCGAGTGTGCTCGTGAGTCGGCGCTCCCCATCGCGCATGACCCATTGACCCGAGCTCAACGGAGCCAACTATTGAGTACGCCCGACCTGTAAACCACACTTAAAGGGTCTCGTTTTGACAACATCGACCCGGCGTGCTGGCCCGAAATCCGGACAAACGAGAACAGACAGACACACCCGAAACGGACTGTTAACACATGTTCCGGAGAGCGCACACCGATATCCGGACGTTTTGGTCGGGTCCAGAGGTGTTTCCGGGGTGTAAATCGAATGGACGAACGGCCCGGTCCGACGCGCTTCCGCGAGGGTCCGGGCCGTCATTCTGCGTACCTGCTCTGGTCCTGATGACGTACCCGCTCAGGACCGGACGCCGGGCCTCAGCCGCAGCCCGGTCCCGAGCACGTCAGCCGTGCCCGGCGGGAGCGTGTCAGCCGTGCTTGGCGCGCGAGGCGGTACGGCCGCGCTGCTTCTGGTCCAGGACGACCTTGCGGATACGGACCGTCTCCGGGGTCACCTCGATGCACTCGTCGTCGCGGCAGAACTCCAGGGACTGCTCCAGCGACAGCTTCCGCGCCGGCACCACGTTCTCCGTGGTGTCCGCGGAGGCGGCGCGCATGTTGGTGAGCTTCTTCTCCTTGGTGATGTTGACGTCCATGTCGTCGGCGCGCGAGTTCTCGCCGACGATCATGCCCTCGTACACCTCGGTGCCGGCCTCGGTGAAGATGACACCGCGCTCCTGGAGGTTGACCATCGCGAACGGCGTCACCGAGCCCGAGCGGTCCGCCACCAGCGAGCCGTTGTGACGGGTGCGCAGCTCGCCGAACCACGGCTCGTGGCCCTCGAAGATGGAGTGGGCGATGCCGGTGCCGCGGGTCTGCGTGAGGAACTCCGTACGGAAGCCGATGAGCCCGCGCGACGGAACGATCCACTCCATGCGGATCCACCCCGAGCCGTGGTTCGTCATCGTCTCCATGCGGCCCTTGCGGGTCGCCATGAGCTGCGTGATGGCACCGAGGTGCTCCTCGGGGGAGTCGATCGTCATGCGCTCGATCGGCTCGTGCGTCTTGCCGTCGACCTGCTTGGTGACGACCTCCGGCTTGCCGACGGTCAGCTCGAAGCCCTCGCGGCGCATCTGCTCCACCAGGATGGCCAGCGCCAGCTCACCGCGGCCCTGCACCTCCCAGGCGTCGGGGCGCTCGGTGTCCAGGACGCGCAGCGAGACGTTACCGATCAGCTCGCGGTCCAAGCGGTCCTTGACCTGGCGGGCCGTGACCTTGTGGCCCTTGCCGCCCTTGCCGACCAGCGGTGAGGTGTTCGTACCGATGGTCATGGAGATCGCGGGCTCGTCGACCGTGATCAGCGGCAGCGCGATGGGGTTCTCGGGGTCGGCCAGGGTCTCGCCGATCATGATGTCCGGGATACCGGCGATGGCACAGATGTCGCCGGGGCCCGCCTTCTCGGCGGGCTTGCGGGTCAGCGCCTCCGTCATCATCAGCTCGGTGATGCGGACGTTGGACATCGTGCCGTCACGCTTGATCCACGTGACGGTCTGGCCCTTCTTCAGCTCGCCCTGCTCGACGCGGCACAGCGCGATACGGCCGAGGAAGTTGTCGGCGTCCAGGTTGGTGACGTGGGCCTGGAGCGGCGCGGACTCGTCGTACTCGGGGGCCGGGACATGGGCGAGGATCGTGGAGAAGAACGGCTCCAGGTTCTCGCTGTCGGTCGGGACCGTACCGTCCTCGGGCTTGGTCAGCGAGGCGACGCCGTCCCGCGCACAGGCGTAGACGATCGGGAACTCGATCTGCTCCTCGGTCGCGTCCAGGTCCAGGAACAGGTCGTACGTCTCGTCGACGACCTCGGCGATCCGGGAGTCGGGGCGGTCCGTCTTGTTGATGCAGAGGATGACCGGCATCTTCGCGGAGAGGGCCTTGCGGAGCACGAAGCGCGTCTGCGGAAGAGGGCCTTCCGACGCGTCGACGAGCAGCACGACGGCGTCGACCATCGACAGACCGCGCTCGACCTCGCCGCCGAAGTCGGCGTGGCCGGGGGTGTCGATGATGTTGATCGTGACGGGGTCGCCACCCGACTTCGGGTGGTACTTCACCGCCGTGTTCTTGGCGAGGATCGTGATGCCCTTCTCACGCTCCAGGTCGTTCGAGTCCATCATCCGATCGTCGAGGTGCTCGGCGGCGTGCGCGGCGAACGCGCCGGCCTGCTTCAGCATGGCGTCGACCAGAGTGGTCTTGCCATGGTCGACGTGGGCGACGATGGCGACGTTACGGATGTCGTGGCGCGTGGGCATGCTGGCTGGCGCTTCTCTCGATCGTGGGTGCGGCGTTTTTCCTCGTACGCCCGCCGGGCGGACACGCCACGGCTCTTCCATCGTACGGGGCCAAGGCGTATGGGGCTTCCCGGCCCGATCGGAGAGGGATGGATCACGGTGCCGCGGGGGTGCGCGCGGGGTGGTTACGGGGTGCTTGCGTGGGGTGTGCGCGGTGGATCGCGGCGGATACGGAGGGTGGAGACGCCCGGGTCAGGGACGGGAACGAGCTTGCCCGCCGGGGTGGCCGGCGGGCAAGTGAATTGATGGGTTCCTGAGCTTACGAAACGGCGCTGACCTGGTGCTTCACGGCTATTTCCGCGCCGCTTCCCGTTTCCGCCCAGCCCCCTTCTCGTTCTCGCTTCCGCTACTTCTTCTTGTTGGCGTTCGGGCCCGCGTCGCCCGGCTTCTCCCAGCCGATGTCCTCGTAGCGGGGGGCGGCGAAGCCGAAGGCGCCCGCGTTCACCAGTCCCGGCCTGACGGCCACGAGCTGGGGGCGCTGGTAGAGGGGGATGGATCCCGCGGCGGCCCAGATCCGGGCGTCGGCCTGGCGTACGAGGTCGCGGGACGTCTTCTCGTCCAGTTCGGCGGCGGCGCGGTTGAAGAGCTGGTCGATGTGGTCCGTACCGACCCGCGTGTAGTTCTGCTCCACCAGCAGCGATCCGTCGCTGGCGGGTACGGGCTTGGCGTAGATCGGCCGGCCGTCGGTGGCCGGGTAGGGGCTGGCGGGCCAGGAGTAGAGCGCCAGGTCGTAGTCGCCGGAGGCGATGTGGTCCTTGAAGTAGCTGTCGTCGGCGACCTTGGTGACCTCCGTGCTGATCCCGACGCGGTCGAGCATCCGCGAGATCCGCTCGCCGACGGCGCGCAGCGACTCGGTGCCCTCACCGGCGGGCAGCACGAAGCGGAGCGTGAGGGGCTTGCCCTCCTTGCCGAGCGGGCCGCCCACCGGGACGGGCGAGGCGGAGGCGGAGCCCTTGGCGCCGGGGGCGGCCGTGCCGCGGGGGGCGTACGCGCCCGCCATGCCGCCCGGCCGGTCCTGGCTGTCCTGGGCGGCCTTCACGGCCTGCCGTGCGGTGTCGGTGTCGTCGACCGCCGCGGCCTGGCGCAGCAGGGCCGTGGTCTGGAGGGCGGCGGCCGGTGCGGGGGCGAGGACGTACGTGACGGACTCGCGGCGGGGCGCCGGTTGGCCCGGCTTCCCGTCGTCGCCGACGATGTAGATGCCCTCGTCGGAGGCGGCGTCGTTCTCCGCGTCCGCGTCACGCCTCTTCTTGTCGGCGGGCTTGTCGGCGGCCCCGTCGGAGGCTTTGTCGGCGGCCTTGGTGTCCGGGCCGTTCTGCCCTCGTTCGGCGCGCTTCTCGTCGGTCGTCGACTCGTCGGACTCGTCGGACGCCTCGCCGTCCTCGCCGTTCTCCCCGGCGGCCTTCTTCCGCTCGCCCGCGCTCCCCGCCTTCGTACCGTCCGGCTTCTGCACCGCGCCGCCGGGCGTCCAGCCCGCGTCGGCCAGCAGCGCCAGCGCCTCGTGCGTGTCCTGCTTGCCGAGCGCCCGGCTGCTGTCCGCGTACGCCTCCTGCCCGGCCAGCGCGAGATGGCTGCCCGGCGGCTTGGCCGGCAGGTCGAGCGGCTTGAGCACGGTCTCGGCCAGCTCCTTGCGGTCGAGCGCGCGGGCCACGGCGCGCCGTACCCGCTCGTCGGCCAGCGGCCCCGACTCGCCGTTCAGGGCGAGTTGCGTGTAGGCGGGCTCCAGCGACTTGCGGACGACGATCCCGCTCAGCCCGTTCTGCTCGGTCGCGTACTGCCTGACGGCCTCGGCGTTGGCCTTCCTGGCCTCCTGTGCCAGCTCCGCCTGCTCCTCGTCGGAGCCGTGGGCCAGCGCCCAGGAGCGGAGGGCGGAGGCCGGGGTGGTCTCGGAGCCGGGGCCGTGGGTGAGCGCCTGGCCGCCGGATCCCTTCTCCTTGACCGCCAAGGCGATACGTTTCGCCGCGCCGCTGTCGATCTCCGCGAGATCGAGCTTCCCGGCGGCGAGTTCGGCGGCCCGCTTGGAGCGCGGCACGGCGCTCAGGACGAGCGAGCCGAGCTTGGCGGGCTGTCCCCACCAGCGCGGGTCGCGGACGAGCGTGACCTGCTTGGCCTTGCGGTCCACCTTCTTGAGGGTGAAGGGGCCCGCCGTCTTCTTCAGAGCGGCCCTGGCGCCGTCGTTGAACGCGTTCGGCTTCCCGGTCACCTCCTTGGGATAGAGGGGGGTGAACAGGGACTTCCAGTCGGCGTAGGGTTTGTTGAAGGTGACGCGCACCTCCAGGTTGTTCGCCCCGCGCTCGATCTTCTCGATCCGCTCGTAGCCGGCGTTGCGCGCCGTCCAGAACGCGGAGTCCTTGCCGCGCAGCGCGCGCCACTGCGCCACGAAGTCCGGTGCCCCGATCTCCCTGCCGTCGCTCCACACCGCCTGCTGGTTGAGCTTGTAGAGCACGACCTGCTTGGGCTCACGCTCGACGATCTTGGCGGATTCCAGATAGTCGGGGTTGCGCTGCGGCCGGCCGGCCTTGTCGATCCGGAAGAGCGAGGGCAGTACGGCGTCGGCGATCCGGCCGGTGGCGGCGTCCGCGTCGGCCTGGAAGGCGTTGAGGGTGGCGGGCATGGTGTCGATCGCCCAGCGTACGGAGCCGCCCTGCTTGACGCCGTCCCGGTGGGTGGCCGCGATGTCCGGGGCGGCGGCGGCCGAGGACTCGCTCCCGTCCGTCTCCGAGGTGCATGCGGACAGGGTGGGCAGGGCGAGCACACCGGTGGTCAGAAGCGCGACGGAGCGGAGCGTTCGGGAGCATGTCCTCCCGCGTGGGGCGCCGACGTGGGACATGGCTTGTACCTCTTCGTCCTGTTTGTGGAATTTAGAGATGATCACACCTATTGCCCACTCACTGAAGGGGACGGGACGGGAGTGACGGCGCAGACACGTCGGCGCGCGCCGCGAATCCCACCCGCACGGCGCAACGCGCCCCGGCGCACGCCCGAGCGGCCGTCCCGCGCGGGCCGGCCGGGCCCCCGTTCCGAAAAGGCGGGCCGACGCCTTCACAAGCGGGTGTGTGACGCGCGACACTCGCAGCCGCACACAGAGAGCGTCCGACGGGTCACCCGGCGGACCCCCGCATGCCACCGGCGATCGTGGAAGTGAGGGCAACTCATGTCCCTGCAAGACGAGATGGCAGCGGTCAGGCGCCGCCTCGACGACCTGGAGTCCACCGTCGAGCGGCTGGAACGCCAACTGGCCCAGGCTCGCGACAACGCGTTGAGGCCCGAGCCGGCCCGCCCGGTCGACGACCTGGTCACCATCCCCGACACCCCGTACGACACCGCCCTGTGGACGGACTCGGACGACGAGGGCCTGGGCGTACGCCACCGGCGCGCCCCCTGAGGACCCGCACGGCCCGGACGCCCCGGCGGTGCTCCCGCCCTCCGGCAAGGCCCCGGCCCCGCGCCCGCCCCCATACCCCTACCGGCCCCCGTACTGCGAGGAGAGCTCGTTGGCCACCGGTACTCAGCCCCCGGCCCCCGGCACGGACGCGCCACGCGGCGGACGCGGCGTGCGGGGCGCCTCGCGCGCCGCCATCGCACCCCGCCATCTGCGGACCGACCGCTGGTGGCTCGCGCCGGCCGGGACCGCCGCCGGGCTCTTCGCCTTCATCGTCTACTCGACCTGGCGCGCCTTCGCGAACAGCGACTACTACGCGGCGCCGTACGTCTCACCGTTCTACTCCCCCTGCCTCGCCGAGAGCTGCGTCCCGATGCGGCACGGCCCCAACTGGGAGCTGTTCGGCAGCTGGTGGGGACTCTCGCCCGCGCTGCTGATCCTGATCTTCCCGCTGGGCTTCCGGCTGACCTGCTACTACTACCGCAAGGCCTACTACCGGGGCTTCTGGGCCTCGCCGCCCGCCTGCGCCGTCGCCGAGCCGCACGCGACGTACACCGGCGAGACCCGCTTCCCGCTGATCCTCCAGAACCTGCACCGGTACTTCTTCTACGCGGCGGTGCCGGTCGCGGGCATCCTCTCGTACGACACGGCCCTCACGTTCCGCGACGAGCACTACGCGTGGGGCCATATGGGCCTGGGCACGCTGCTCTTCCTCGTCAACATCGGGCTGATCTGGGCGTACACCCTCTCCTGCCACTCCTGCCGGCACATCATCGGCGGCCGGCTGCGGCACTTCTCCAAGCACCCGGTGCGCTACCGGCTCTGGAGCTGGGCCGGGAAGCTGAACCACCGCCATATGCAGCTCGCCTGGGCCTCGTTGATCAGCGTCGCCGCCAGCGACTTCTACGTCTATCTGCTGGCCACCGGCGTCTTCGACGATCCGCGCTTCTTCTAGTCACTGCGGCGGTCGCTCCGACAGCCTCTCCACGCTTCTTCCCGTCACTCCGAGGTGAGCCTTCACACATGACGCAACTGGAACGCCGGCCCTGGGACGTCGTCGTGGTGGGCGCGGGAGGGGCGGGGCTGCGCGCGGCCGTCGAGGCGCGCGAGCGCGGTGCCCGTACCGCCGTCATCTGCAAGTCCCTCTTCGGCAAGGCCCATACGGTGATGGCGGAGGGCGGCATCGCCGCCTCCATGGGCAACGTCAACGCGGGCGACAACTGGCAGGTGCACTTCCGCGACACCCTGCGCGGCGGGAAGTTCCTCAACCAGTGGCGGATGGCCGAACTGCACGCCCAGGAGGCCCCCGACCGGGTCTGGGAGCTGGAGACCTGGGGCGCGCTGTTCGACCGTACGCCCGACGGCAGGATCTCCCAGCGCAACTTCGGCGGCCACGAGTACCCCCGGCTCGCCCACGTCGGCGACCGTACCGGCCTCGAACTGATCCGTACCCTCCAGCAGAAGATCGTCTCCCTCCAGCAGGAGGACTTCCGGAAGTACGGCGACCACGAGGCGCGCCTGAAGATCTATCAGGAGTGCACGGTCACCAGGATCCTGAAGGACGACGGCGGCCGGGTCGCCGGGACCTTCTGCTACGCGCGGGAGTCCGGCCGTTTCTTCGTGCTGGAGGCCCCGTCCGTCGTGCTCGCCACGGGCGGCATCGGCAAGTCCTTCAAGGTGACGTCGAACTCCTGGGAGTACACGGGCGACGGCCACGCGCTGGCACTGCTCGCGGGCGCGCCCCTGCTGAACATGGAGTTCGTGCAGTTCCACCCCACGGGGATGGTCTGGCCGCCGTCCGTGAAGGGCATCCTCGTCACGGAGTCGGTGCGCGGCGACGGCGGGGTGCTGCGCAACTCCGAGGGCAGGCGGTTCATGTTCGACTACGTCCCCGATGTCTTCAAGGAGAAGTACGCGGAGTCCGAGGAGGAGGGCGACCGCTGGTACGAGGACCCGGACCACAACCGGCGCCCGCCCGAACTGCTCCCCCGCGACGAGGTGGCCCGCGCCATCAACTCCGAGGTCAAGGCGGGCCGCGGATCGCCGCACGGCGGGGTCTTCCTCGACGTCTCGACGCGGATGCCCGCCGAGGTCGTACGGCGACGGCTGCCGTCGATGTACCACCAGTTCAAGGAGCTGGCGGACGTCGACATCACGGCGGAGCCGATGGAGGTCGGCCCGACCTGCCACTACGTGATGGGCGGGATCGCCGTCGACTCGGAGACCGCGGCGGCGGCCGGTGTGCCGGGGCTGTACGCGGCGGGCGAGGTGGCCGGAGGCATGCACGGCTCCAACCGGCTCGGCGGGAACTCCCTCTCCGACCTGCTGGTCTTCGGACGGCGGGCGGGCCTGTACGCGGCGGAGCACGCGGCCGGGTTCGCCGCCGGGGCCGACCGGCCCGACGGCGCCGCACGCCCGGTCCCCGACGAGGCGCAGATCGACGCGGCGGCGGCCGAGGCGCTGCGCCCCTTCAGCGCGGAGGGACCGGTGGGCGACCCGGTCGGCGGCCCGGCCGAGAACCCGTACACCCTGCACCAGGAGCTCCAGCGGACGATGAACGACCTGGTCGGCATCATCCGGCGGCAGGCCGAGATGGAGCAGGCCCTGGAGAAGCTGGCCGAGCTGCGCGTACGGGCCACGCGCGCCGGGGTCGAGGGACACCGGCAGTTCAACCCCGGGTGGCATCTCGCCCTCGACCTGCGGAACATGCTGCTGGTCAGCGAGTGCGTGGCGCGGGCGGCCCTGGAGCGTACGGAGAGCAGGGGAGGCCATACGCGGGAGGA
This sequence comes from Streptomyces sp. NPDC059092, assembly GCF_042756365.1. Classification (NCBI taxonomy): domain Bacteria; kingdom Bacillati; phylum Actinomycetota; class Actinomycetes; order Kitasatosporales; family Streptomycetaceae; genus Streptomyces; species Streptomyces sp. NPDC059092. The sequence goes on along the minus strand of NZ_JBHZEJ010000006.1, from coordinate 133,192 downwards.
CTGGCCGGGCATGGTGCCCGACTGGCGCCGGATCAATCTGTACTGCCGTCTCACGGAGGGGCGCGTCGAGCTCGGCCGGCGGACGACGGAGCCGATCCGGCCGGACCTGCTGGCGCTGTTCGACAAGGAAGAGCTGGTCAAGTACCTCGCCGAAGAGGAGCTTCACGAGTGAGCACAGAGACGGGCGCGGACGCGGGTACAGGTGAGGTCCAGGGCGCGGCTTCCCCCTCGTACGAGGCGAGGTTCAGGCTCTGGCGCGGCGACGCGGACGGCGGCGAGCTGACGGACTTCGCGGTCGAGGTGAACGAGGGGGAGGTCGTCCTCGACATCATCCACCGGATCCAGGCGACCCAGGCCCCGGACCTCGCGGTGCGCTGGAACTGCAAGGCGGGCAAGTGCGGTTCGTGCAGCGCGGAGATCAACGGCAGGCCCCGGCTGATGTGCATGACCCGGATGTCCGTCTTCTCGCGGGAGGAGACGCTCACGGTCACGCCGCTGCGCGCCTTCCCGGTGATCCGCGACCTGGTGACGGACGTGTCCTTCAACTACGCGAAGGCACGGGAGATCCCGGCGTTCGTACCGCCGCCGGGGGTGGCGGCCGGGGAGTACCGGATGCAGCAGATCGACGTGGAGCGCTCGCAGGAGTTCCGCAAGTGCATCGAGTGCTTCCTGTGCCAGGACACCTGCCATGTGGTGCGGGACCACGAGGAGAACAAGACGGCCTTCGCCGGGCCGCGCTTCCTGATGCGCGTGGCCGAGCTGGACATGCATCCGCTGGACGCGGCCGGGGAGTCGGGGCTCGACCGCAGGAGGACGGCGCAGGACGAACACGGGCTGGGGTACTGCAACATCACCAAGTGCTGCACGGAGGTGTGCCCCGAGAACATCAGGATCACGGACAACGCGCTGATCCCGCTGAAGGAGCGGGCGGCGGACCGGAAGTACGACCCGCTGGTCTGGCTGGGCGACAAGATCCGGCGCCGGGGCGCGTAGCGACGGCCGTCCTGGTGGAGATACGCGTACGCACCCCCACCAGGGCCGGTGTCGCCGGTCAGCCGAGGAGCTTGATGATCTCGTCGGTGGTACCGGTCTCGCCGAGCGCCGGGAAGATCCGCTCGACGGAGTTGCGGTGGGTGGCCTCGTCCATGTCGGTCACCGCGTCCGTGGCGACCGTGACGTGGTAGCCGTGCTCGTAGGCGGCGCGGGCCGTGGACTCGACGCCCTTGCTGGTCGCGATGCCGGTCACCACGATCTGGGTGATGCCCAGGCGGCGCAGGTGAAGGTCGAGGTCGGTGCCGTGGAAGGCGCCCCACACGCGCTTGATGACGACGTGGTCGCTCTCCTCGGCGCCCAGGCCGTCCGCCGGGTCGGCCCAGTCGGCGGCGGGCCGGCCACGGCCGCGCATCGGCGTCTCCGTACGGCCGGGGGCGGCGGCCACGGCGCGGACGAGGACGACGGGCAGGTCCTTGGCCCGGAAGGCGGCGGCGAGTTCGGCGGAGCGGGCGACGACGTCCTCGGCCGGGTGGGCGGTGGGCAGGCCGACGATGCCCTTCTGGAGGTCGACGACGACCAGGGCGGTCCTCGGGTCCAGGGTGGTGGCGGTCATGGGGGTGGCTCCTTGCGTGAGGCGTGTGGAGGTTCAAGGGGGCCGCGCCCGGCGGCGTACGACGGGGGCGCGCCCGCGGTCATCTCTCGCCGAGGCGGCGCATCAGCTCCGTGGCGTCGGCCAGGGCGCGGCGCTCGGTGGCGTCGAGTTCGTCGGTGATCGCCCGGGAGAGCCAGTCCTGCTTGGCGGCGTAGACCGCGGCGAGCGTCGTACGGCCGGTCTCCGTGACGGAGACGACGGACTGACGGCCGTCGTCGGGGTCGGGTGTCCGCCGGACCAGGTGCTGCTCCTCCAGGGCGGCGAGCGTGAGCCGCATGGACTGCGGCCGTACGTACTCGGCGCGGGCCAGCGCCGCCGTGGTGGCCGGGCCCTCGCCGAGGAGGCGGGCCAGGACGGAGCGCTGGGAGGGGGTGAGGCGGTCGTCGGGCGAGGTGGTACGGAGCCGGCGCATCAGCCGGCCGACGACGGCGGTCAGCTCGGCGGCGACCCGCTCGGGGCTCGGCTCCCCGCCGACGGCGGGCGCGGGGCCTCCGTACGGCTGCTCGGTCGGTGCGGTCGGCTCGGGCATGGGCTCACCGTAGGAGGTGGACAGGCAACCTTGCAAGGCTGCCTGTCTTTCTTTCGGGTGCCTTTACCTTTACCTCGCTCGGGCCCTCAGGCGCTCAGGCGTTCAGGCGCTCGGGCCCTCAGGCGTTCAGGCGCTCGGGCCCTCAGGCGTTCAGGCGCTCAGGCGTTCCGCGAAGAAGCTCCGGCGCTCCGCGGCCAGCTCCTTCGTCTCCTGCTCGCCGCCCGCGTGCTCGAAGTGGCCGGCACGCAGGACGTGCAGCTCGCGCGGGCCCGTCAGCGCGTTGTAGACGGCGAACTGCCCGGGCGGCGGCACGGCGGGGTCGAAGAGCGCGGGCGCCACCAGCACCGGGACGCGGATCCGGCTCGCGGCCGTGGCGGCGTCGAAATACGGCAGGACGTCCAGGACCTCGGGGTGGTCGCGGTAGTACTTCCGTACGGCCTCACCGCTGCCCACGCCGGGGAGCGCGAGCCGGAGCGGGTGGTCGCCGAAGGTCGGGACCGTGAGCTGGCCGCACGCGAAGCGCCGGTCCCACGGCAGCGCCAGCGCGCCGAGTCCGCCGCCGAGGCTCCCGCCCACGTAACCGAGCCTCCCGCCGGGCGTCCCGGCCTCCCCGCCCTCCCCCGGCTCCGGGTCCCGCGCCAGCTCCGGCACCAGCTCCAGCAGCGCGGACGCCGCGCACCACAGGTCGGCCACGCAGTCACCGATGACATACGTGTCGCGCGACCCGATGCCGTGCAGCACATGCAGGTCCGCCTCGCCCGGGATGCCGGGGCGGCGGCTGCGCGCGCCCAGTCCCCGGACGCACGGCAGGATCGCCGCCGAGCGCGGCAGCGGGAGGGGTACGGCGTCGCCGGTGTCCTGGCGTCCGCCGTAGCCGTGCCCGATGACGAAGCCGTGCTCCGCGGGACCGTCGCCGGGCAGCACCAGCCAGCCGCCGAGCCGCAGCCCGCCGACGGAGGTGAAGGAGACCCCGAAGATCCGGAACCCGTCGCGTTCCTCCTCCTGCGGACCGACCGCGGGCGCGGTCGCCACCCGGCGCGCCGCCTCGTACCGCTCCTGCCAGAACGCGTCGAAATCCGGCGGTGCGGCCGGTGCGGGGAGGGTGAGGAGCTGGTCAAGGGTCCGGCCGTACGCCGGATCGAAGGGGAAGCCATGCTCGAACACGGACATGATCGCGACATTAGCGGACGGGCCGGCCACCAGGCAGGACGTACGGGAGAGGCAGGTCGGCGGCCCCTTCGGCAGCCCGCCGGCGGGCCCTCAGCAGCCCGCAGGCGGGCCCTCGCCAGTCCGGGGCGGGCCCTCGCCAGTCCGGTCGCGGGCCCCTCCGCGCAGACATAACCTCCGAAATGTGACGCCCTTCAAAAGCCGCCCCCCGCCCCGCACAGCCGGCCGGTCCCTGCTGGCCCTGCTGGTCCTGGCGTGCTGGCTGCTCCTGCCCGGGGCGGAGGACGCCCGCGCCGAGGACCCGGTCACGCTCTCCCTCTCCCGGCAGGGGCAGAGCACCGGCAAGGCGGGCGCGGCGACCGGTACCGCCGACGGGTACGGCGCCGCGCGGGACGGGGGCGCCGCGACCAATCTGGTGCTGCCGGTCGTCGTGGTGGTCGGGGCGGGGGCGGTCGCCGCGTACGCCTTCGCCAAGCGCCGGCGCCGGGTCGGTGCCCGTACGACGCCCGGCCACGGCAGAGGCCCCGGCCCCGGCAGAGGCAGGGCGGCGGGTGGCCGGCCGAGTGAGCCCCCGGCGACCCCGCTGACCGAGCTGGACGCCGGGGCGCGGCGGCGGCTCGTCGGGACGGACGACGCCCTGCGCACCAGCGAGGAGGAACTCGGCGTCGTCAGGGCGCGGTTCGGGGCGGAGGAGGCGGCGCCCTTCACCGACGCGGTGGCGTTCGCGAAGGGCGAGCTGACCGTGGCGTTCCGGCTGCGCCAGGAGCTGGACGACGCGTGTCCGGAGGACGACGCGACCCGCCGTCGGATGCTCGACGAGATCGTCGCCCGCTGCGCGGAGGCCGACAGGCGGCTGGACGCGGAGTCCGGGGCGTTCGACCGGCTGCGGTCCCTGGAGCGGAACGCGCCACAGGCGCTCGCCACGGCCCGTACGGCGTTCCGCGAGCTGGGCGACCGGGCCGGCGCGGCGCGCACCACGCTCGCGGGGCTGCGCGAACGGTACGCCGGGTCGGCGTCCGCTCCGGTCGCCGACTGCCCCGCCCAGGCGGAGGACCGGCTCGTCTTCGCGTCCGACAGCCTGGACACGGCGGGCGGGTTCGTGGAGTCCGGGGAGAACGGGCGGGCCGCCGTCCACATACGGGCCGCCGAGGGTGCCGTCGGGCAGGCGGAGACGCTGGTCGGCGCGGTCGAGCGGCGGGCGCGGGAGCTGGCGGAGGCGGCCGGGAAGCTCCCCGGCGCGCTCACGGCGACGGAGACGGACCTCGTAGACGCCCGGGGCCTGCTGAAGGACGCCCCGGCCGACGTGCCTACGGCCGGTCTCCGGGGCGGGATCGGCCGCGCCGAGGCGGTGACGGCGGCGGTTCGGCGTGCGGTGAACGCGGGACCGTACGACCCGATCGACGCCCTGCGCCGGGTCGAGGAGGCGGCCGCCGTGCTGGACGAGGCGCTGGACGCGGCGCCGACCGGCGGGAGGCAGCGGGAGGCGGGCGGCCGGCGGGCGGGCTCGCTCCTCGACCAGGCGATGCTGACGGCACGTTCGGCGATCGGCGCCGCCGCCGACTACGTCACCACGCACCGCGGGGCGGTCGGCAGCCAGGCTCGGACGCGGCTCGCGGAGGCGCGGCGGCGGCTGGAGTGGGCGCGGGCCCAGGCGGGGACGGGCGAGATCCGGCCGGCGCGGGCGGAGGCCCAGCGGGCGGACGCGCTGGCCCGGCAGGCGCAGGAACTCGCGGAGCGGGACGTGCGGTCGTACGGGAGCCACTACGGCGCGAGCGGTGTACGGGGAACGGGCGGCGGCGTCGGCGGGGCCCTGCTCGGCGGCATCGTCATCGGCGGCCTGTCCGGCGGCGGGCGTGGTCCCGGCAGCTTCGGCGGCGGCGGTACGCGCGGCCGGATGGGCGGCGGCGGCCGGTTCTGATCCCTCCCCGGAAGCCCTCCCACGAGGGCCACGAGCGCCACGAGGGGCCGGGCGGGTCCGCCTCCCGGGTGCCCGCCCCTCCCCACGGCACACGCGCGGGCTCGGCGCACGCGCCGGCTCGGCACGCGCGGGCTGAAAACACACGCGGGCTCAGGAGGCTCAGAACATGCTCAGAAGCTGCTCCACGGTCGGTTCCGCCGTCGAGTCCCCGTCCGGGAGGGCGAGTTCGAACCAGACCGTCTTGCCGCGCGGCGTACGGCGCGACCCCCACGCCGCGCTCAGCAGCCCGACCAGTTGCAGCCCCCGGCCGCCCTCGTCGGTGTCGCGGGCCCGCCGCCTCCGCGGCTGGACGAGGCCCGCGTCCCAGACCTCGCAGACGAGCGTACGGTCGCGCAGCAGCCGCAGCCTGATCTCGCCCTCGCCGTACCGCAGGGCGTTGGTGACCAGCTCACTGACGAGCAGTTCGACGGTGTCCACGAGCGGTTCGAGGTCCCAGGCGACGAGCTGCGCGCGGGCCAGCTCCCTGGCGCGGCCCACCGAACGCGGCTCGCGCGGCAGGCTCCAGTCGCCGACGGCCTCGGCGGGCAGCCCCTGGATCCGCGCCATCAGCAATGCGATGTCGTCCTCGCCGTGCCGGGTGTCGAGCGTGGTGAGGACGTGGTCGCAGACGTCCTCCAGCGGGCGGGCCGCGTCGCCGAGGGCCGCGCGGAAGGCGCTCAGTCCCTCGTCGAGCGGCTGGTCCCGTGACTCGACGAGCCCGTCCGTGTAGAGGGCGAGCAGCGAGCCCTCGGCCAGGTCGACCTCCACCTGTTCGAAGGGTTCCCCGCCCACGCCGAGCGGCATGCCTGGCGGCACGTCGAGCAGCAGCGCCGCCTCGTCCGGTTCGACGACGACGGGCGGCGGATGGCCCGCGTTGGCGAACGTACAGCGCCGGGTGACCGGGTCGTAGACGGCGTACACGCAGGTGGCGAGGTACACCTCGGACAGCTCCGCGTCGCGGGACCTGTGGGCGACCCGTGACGCCTGCTGCGCCCCGCTGGGGGTGCCGAGGCCGCGCGCGATCTCGTCGAGCGCGGAGAGCACTTCGGCGGGCTCCAGGTCGAGCAGCGCCAGGGTGCGTACGGCCGTACGGAGTTCGCCCATCGCGACGGCCGCCCGCAGGCCGCGACCCATGACGTCGCCGACGACCAGCGCGGTCCTGTGGCCGGGCAGTTCGATGACGTCGAACCAGTCGCCGCCGACCTCCGTGGCGGTGTTGCCCGGCAGATAGCGGCAGGCGATGTCGAGACCGGCGGCCTCGGGGTCCCCCGGCGGCAGCAGGCTGCGCTGGAGGATGAGAGCGCGCTCGTGCTCCCTGCGGTAGAGGCGGGCGTTGTCGATGCAGACCGCGGCGCGTGCGGCGAGTTCGACGGCGAGCGCCCGGTCCTGGTCGCCGAAGGGCTCGCTGCCCTTCGTACGGGAGAACTGGGCGAGGCCGATGACCGTGTCCTGGGCGACCATCGGAACGGCCAGCGTGGACTGTACGAGACTGCCGGTCTGCCCAGGGATGGACTGCACCCGGGCGGTGCGCAGGGCGCTCGCGCTCAGCGAATTGAACGGGAATCGGTGGACCGCGCCGACATCCGGCGGCACGTATCCGTCGCCACCGCCCGGCACGCCCAGCGGGCCGTCGGAGACGGCGCTGGCGAAGGCGACCCGGCGCAGCCTGGCGCTGCCGCCGCCGGACTCGGCGCCGGAGGAGCCCCACCGGCCCGGTGGCGCTTCCTCGCCGGTGAGCAGGGACTGGTAGAGGTCGACGGCTGCGAGGTCGCAGAAACCGGGCACGGCGACCCCGAGCAGTTCGCGCGCGGTGGTCTCCAGGTCGAGGGAGTTGCCGATCCGGGCGCTGGCCTCGTTGAGGAGCGCGAGGTCGCGCCGGGCGCTGGCGGCCTCCCGGGCGGCGTTGTGACGGCGCGTGACATCCGTACCGACTCCGGCGACGCCGATCGCGCGCCCCGAGCCGCTGTGCACCCGGTAGAGGTTGATCGACCAGTGCCGCCGCTCCTGGTCCTCGGGCGCGGTGCCGACGATCTGGAGGTCGCTGACGGTGTCTCCGGTCTCCAGGACCCGCTTGAGGGCCCCGGTCAGCCGGTCGGCCTCGGGGCGGGAGAGGTAGTCGTAGACCGTGCGGCCCCGGTGGTCGGCGACGGCGCCACCGAAGACCGTCGCGAAGCGCTCGTTGGCGCGCCGCACCTTGAGGTCGGTGCCGAACAGCATGAATCCGAAAGGAGATTGGCCGAAAATCGCCTGCGAAGAGGCGAGATCGGTTTCGATCCGCTGGAGCGCCCGCACGTCCACGACGAGACAGAGCGCCCCCCGATCGCCGTTCTCCGTCTCGCTCGGCATGACATAGATCTCGGCGAGCCCGTGCTCCTTGACCCCTTCGCCGGTGCGGAACGGGACCAGTCCGGTCCACTCCTTGCCGTCGAGGATCTCCTTGACCGCGCGGTGACCTTGCGGGCGCAGGTCCGCCGGGACGAACACCTCGACCGGGTCCCGGCCCCTGACCTGGTGCGCACTGAGCCCGAACAGCTCCGCGGCACGCCCGCTCCACTGGTCGACCAGCCCGTCGGGGCCGATCGAGAAGGAAGCCACCTTGATGTAGTCATAGATCGAGCCGGGCGGATTGCTCTGCCACACGACGTCGCCCGCCGTCCCAGATATCTCGCTCACGCGACCGTCCCCTCCAGCTCACGCACCGGACCGGCCATGCCCGCAGTATTCAGCACTACGGCCCCGGCCGGCACGCCGTTCACGATCACAGCACAGTCTCGCTCTTTTTGAGCCGAGTCCGTCGTGATCGTTCTCCCTTCACTCTTCTAACCAGGGAGGGGCAGCTCGAACCACACGGTCTTGCCCGTCTTCCCGCGCCGCGTCCCCCAGCGCCGTGCGGAACAGGCCACGAGACCCAGCCCGCGGCCCCCTTCGTCCTCTGGACCGGCGAGACGTTCCGTCGGGGGCTCGGGCAGCGGGTCGGAGATCTCCACCAGCAGAGCGGCGCCGGCTCCGGCCGGTCCCCCACCGAGGCCCCCGCGATCCCCGGCACCCCCGGTATCCCCGGCACCTCCGGCCCCCTCGGCCGCGAGGGCGTGCACCGCGAGCCGTACGCCGATCGGCCCGGAGGTGTAGCGCAGGGAGTTGGTCACCAGCTCGCTGACGAGCAGGACCGCCATGTCACGGAGGGAGGCGGGCGCGCCCCAGGCGTGGAGGGTGTCATGAACCGCGTGACGTGCGGTGCGTACGGTGTCGGGTTCGGCAGGGAAGGTCCACTCGGCGCGGGCGCCATCCGCTGTGTCGATCAAGCCGACCACATCCCAGGACCGACGGCAGACCCTCATCCGTGCGAGAGGGGCAGTTCGACATATACCCGGATTTCAGGACAACTACGCTCGCGGGGCACCGGGAGCCGCCGGGCCCGGAGCGGAAGCGGGTACGGGCCCGGAGCGGGTACGGGCCTGGGCCTGGGCCCGGAGCAGGAGCGGGCACGGCGCGCAGGGCACGAGGCCGAGGCACCGGGCATGAGACATGGGGCGCGGAGCGCCGGGGCGCCTGCACCGGCCTCACGGGAGCCGGCGCGCCGCCTCCGCGACCGCCGGGCGGTCCTGGTCGAGCCAGTCCACCGTGTGGATCTCGTCCGGGCCGAGCCAGCGCAGCTCGTCGTGGTCCTCAAGGGGCAGGGGTTCGGGCTCCCCGGCGAGCAGCCGGGCCGTCCACACCTGGAGTACATAGCCCGGCTTGAGCGGCCACTCGCCGGGGACCCGCTCCACCGGGCGCGTCTCCACGCCCAGTTCTTCCCGCAGCTCACGCACGAGGGCCTGTTCGGGCCTCTCCCCCGGCTCCACCTTGCCGCCGGGCAGCTCCCAGCGGCCGGCCAGCTCGGGCGGCGCGCTGCGCCGGGCCGCCAGCAGCCTGCCGCGGTCGTACACGGCGCCCGCCACCACCACACGATCACTCATGCGCCGGAGCGTAACGCGAGCGCGCTACGGGGCGGTGCGCGCTACGGCCCCACCATGGGGCCTTCCTACGGGGTGGTCTGGCTGACGCGCTCCACCCAGTACACCTGCCGGTGTCCGCGCGCCCCGAGGCCGTCGGCCATCTTCTGGGCCTCGTCCTCCGTGGCGTACCTGCCGACGCGGTAGCGATTGCCGTTGTCGTCCTGCCGTATGACCAGCCATGGGAGCAGGGCTCCGCTGTCGTTCATCGAGCCCCTTCCACCGACGACCCGCGTCTTTCCGAAGATCTCCAGGAAACCGCATTCCGCATATGCCCGAGCGTACGCCTGACCTTTACTGAGCGAATACGGGTTTACACAAAGAGGTACGCATCCGGCCAACAAAGCGCCGAAAACCGGGGGCGGGGGGCGCATTCAGCCGAACGCGCCCCCTCCGCAGGCCGCTCCCGCCGCCCGGCCCCGGCCCCCGCCCGCGTGCCAGGAAAGCCGCTCCACCCCCGGGACGGCACCGGCCCGGGAGCGGGAATCGGCCGTGGTCAGACGCGTCACGGCCGGTCCGCGAGGGCGCGGGAGCGGCGCACGGGAGGTCCGGCGAACCCGCCGGAGCGCGCTCCCCGTCACCGCCGTGCGGGCGGGAACACCCGCCCTCCGGTCATTTGACCGAAAGGTGGTAGGCGATGCGGTAGCGGTCGGCGGGGACGACGACGTCCGCCGTCTCCACCGCGCGCCCCGACGCGTAGTACGTCCGCTCCAGGACCATCACGACATGGCCGGGCACGCCGCCGAGCGTGATCAGCTCGTCGGCCAGCCCCGGGCGCGCGCCGACCTCTTCCAGGACGTTGTCCACGACGATGTCGATGGCCGCCATCCGCTCCACCACCCCGCACCCCCCGAGCGGCCCCTCCTCGGGCAGCATCACCGGCGTACGCCCGGTCACCGCCAAGGGCTCCCAGGAGGTGGAGAGCATCATCGGATCGCCCGCCTCCCGGAAGACGTAGCGCGTACGCATCACCCGGTCGCCGGGCTCGATGCCGAGCCGGGCGGCGATCTCCTGCGACGCCTCGTCCTGCTCGCTCCTCGACTCCCACGTCCCCCGCACGCCCGCCTCCGCCTGCTCCTGGCGGAACGGGCTGGACCCCACCGGCGGCCGGTAGCCGGACCGTGCGATCCGGCGCGGCACGGGCCGCTCCCGTACGTACGTACCCGACCCGGAGCGGCCCTCCACCAGGCCCTCGGCCATCAGCACCTTGCGTGCCTCCAGCGCGACCGTGTCGGACACGCCGTACTCCTGGCGGATGCGGGCCTGCGACGGGAGTCGGGTGTGCGGGGGCAGCGCGCCGTTGACGATCTTCTCGCGCAGATCACTCGCCACGCGCAGATAAGCGGGCTGCTCACCGAAGGCCACGGGCCACTCCCATCAGGTTGACAGACAGCAACAGATTGGCAACCGTCGGTTGTGGACCGCAAGCGTGGGCCAAGGTTTCACTCGAAGTGATGATTCGCGTTTACGCTGCGGCTTCCCGGAGGAACCGCCACATCCCGGCCCCTCCGCCACGCGCGCCGCACCGGGACACCGGGCACGCCCTTCCTACCGTCGTACCCGTGATCTCCCCCTCTCCTTCCCCCCGCACCCGTCTCGCCGCACCGCTCGTCGCCGCCTCGCTGCTCCTGGCCGTCCCGCCGCCCTCGTACGCGGGCCCCGCCCGGGGCGCCCGCACCGCCCCCGGGCCCGACGCCTCGTCAGGACCGCCCTGCGGGCAGGAGACCGGGCCCGGCTGGTCCCCCACCGCCACCCGGATCGACCCCGCCGACAGCTACCACGCGTACACCGGCAACGGTTATCTGGGCATCCGCGTCCCGCCCACCGGCGCCGGTTACGACGAGCCGGGCGGCGCGACGGGATGGCCGCTGTACACGCCCCGCTACGACGGCGCGTTCGCCGCGGGGCTCTACGCCCACGATCCTGGGACCACCGCCGACCGCCAGGTGATCGCCGCCCTGCCCACCTGGACGACGCTCGACGTACGCGTGGGCGACGAGACCTTCGGCCCCGGCAGCCGGATCTCCCACTACCGCCAGCGCCTGCTGCTGCGCTGCGGGGCCGTCGTCACCAGCCTGCGCTGGACCGCCGCCGACGGCCGCGTCACCGACCTGACGTACGAGGTGCTCACCGACCGCTCCGACGCGCACACCGGCGCCGTACGGCTGCGGCTGACCCCGCGCTGGAGCGGCACGGCCACCGTCACCGCCGCGCTCGACTGGCGCGGGGCGCGCCGGCTGACCCGTACCGGAGACGACGGGCGGACCGGCGACCAGGCCGACGTGGCGGCCGACGTGGCGGCCGACGTGAGCGCCGACACCTTCCGTACCGAAGGGACGGGGACGGCCGGCGCGGTCGCCTCGGCGCTGCGGCCCGTCCTCCGGGGCCCCGTGGAGGTACGGGCGGACCGTACGTACACCGTCGTGAAGTACGTGGGCGTCAACACGGCGCTGACGGCGAGGAACCCGCGCGCCGCCGCCGTCGCCGCGGCCCGGCGCGCGGCCGGACGCGGCTGGCCCGCGCTGTTCGCCGCCAACGCCGCCGCGTGGGCGCCCCTGTGGTCCGCCGATGTCGAGGTCCCCGGGCGGCCGGACCTGCTCGCCTGGCTGCGCGCGGCCCAGTACGGGCTGCTGACCGGCGCCCGCGAGGGCTCCGCCGACAGCATCGCGCCGACGGGAACGAGCAGCGACAACTACGCGGGCCTGATCTTCTGGGACGCCGAGGTCTTCATGTTCCCCGGTCTGCTCGCCACCCGCCCGGAACTGGCGCGCTCCGTCGTGGAGTACCGCTACCGCACCAGGGAAGCCGCCGCCGAGAACGCCGGGAAGCTGGGCTTCAAAGGGCTGTTCTACCCGTGGACCAGCGGCGGTTCCGGCCATCTCTGGTCGGAATGCCAGTCCTGGAATCCGCCGCACTGTGTCACCCAGATCCATCTGCAGAGCGACATCGCGCTCGCCGTATGGCAGTACTACGAGGCGACCGGGGACCACCGCTGGCTGCGGGAGCGCGGCTGGCCGCTGCTGAAGGGGATCGCGGAGTTCTGGGCCTCCCGGGTCACCGCCGACGGCGACGGCGGTTACTCCGTCAAGGAGGTCGCGGGCCCCGACGAGTACAGCAACGGCGTCACGGACGGCGTCTTCACCAACGCGGGCGCCGCCACCGCGCTGCGCCGCGCCACCGAGGCCGCCGTGCTCGTCGGCGAGGAACCCCCTGCCGTGTGGACCCGTATCGCGGAGCGGATCCGTATCCCCTACGACCCGGAACGCAAGATCTACCTTCAGTACGCGGGGTACAACGGCTCGCGCATCAAACAGGCCGACACCGTCCTGCTGACCTATCCCCTGGAGTGGCCGATGCCCCCGGGCGCCGCGGCGGCGACGCTCGACTATTACGCGGAACGCACCGATCCGGACGGGCCCGCCATGACGGACTCGGTCCACGCGATCGACGCCGCGGAGATCGGGGAGCCGGGGTGCGCGACGTACACGTACCTCCAGCGGGCGATCAGGCCCTTCGTCCGGGGCCCGTTCGCGCTCTTCTCCGAGGCGCGCGGCGACAAGGCGGGCGCGGACGACCCGCTCTCGGGCTCACCCGCGCAGGACTTCCTGACCGGCAAGGGCGGCTTCCTCCAGGTCTTCACCCACGGTCTGACGGGGCTGCGGCAGCGCGCGGACGGCGTACGGCTCGACCCGATGCTGCCGCCGCAGCTCGCGCGGGGCGTGACCGTACGGGGGCTGCGCTGGCAGGGCCGTACGTACGAGGTCGCCCTCGGCGCCCACGAGACCACGGTGCGGCTGACGTCCGGCGCGCCGTTCACCCTCCACACCCCGGCGGGCGACCGCCGGCTCGACTCCACGCTCACGCTCCCCACCCGCCGCCCCGACCTCACCGCGACGCGGAACGCGGCCCGCTGCCGCCCGGCGAGCGCCACCTCGGAGCAGCCGGGCCTGTACGCGGCGGCGGCGGTCGACGGCAGTCCGGCGACCGCGTGGGTCCCCAAGGACGCCACAGCGGCGCTCACGGTCGATCTGGGCCGTACGGAGCAGGTCGCCGCCGTCACCCCGCGGTGGACGGATCCGCGCCCCACCGGGTACGAGATCGAGACGTCCACGGACGCGGCCCACTGGCAGCCGCTGCGGCCGGGCGCACCGGCCCGTCACGTGAGGGTCACCCTCCACGCCGCGGCCGGCTCGGGTGCGGGCATCGGCGAACTGGACGTCCGCACCGACGGGGCGCACCGATAGCGCCCCGCGTCAGCGGGTCACCAGCGGGCCCCGGGCCGGAACGGGGCGGTCCGTACGTCGAGCCACTCCAACCCGGCCCACGCGGCGAGGGCGAGCACCGCCACCATGACGAGCGCGGCCACGCCCTCCCTGACCCGCAGGACGCCGGTGACCAGCGCCCAGACGCCGAGAGCCAGCGCGGGCATCCCGAAGAGCAGCAGGGGCAGTTCGACGTAGAGGAGGCTGTAGTCCCGCTCCCCCTCCAGCGCGCCCCGCACCCCGGGCCCGGCGCCGGCCATCCACACCACGGCCCCCGCCAGGAACCCGCCCACCACGGCCAGGCATCCGGCCCACCCGCGGGTGACCGGCTTCTCGTCTCCGTACCTCTCACGTAGCGCCATCACGGAGAGGGACGTGCGGGGGGCGGCCCCGGTTCCCGCGACCGCTCAGGACCGGCCCTCGGAACCGCCGCTCAGGACCGGCGGCGCGGCTTCCCGCGCTTCGCCCCGCCCTTGGCCGGCCCGCCGCCACCGGGCTTCCGCCCCGTACCGCCCCGCCCCGCACTCCTGGACGCCGGCTTCGGCTTCGCCTTCTCGGCGGGGGCGGGCGCGGGACGCCCCCGTGTGCTGTTGACGGTCCGCCCCCGGACGATCCCGATGAACTCCTCCACCAGGTCGGTGGTCTCGTCCTCCAGCCACGACAGCGCCACCCGCGACTCGGGGGCGTCCGTCACCGGCCGGTACGTGAGGTCCCTGCGGTGGTACAGCCGGGCCAGCGACTGCGGCACCACGAGCACCCCCACCCCCGCCGCCACCAGCTCGACGGCGTCCTCCGTCGTGGCGGGCCGCTCGACCGCGGGCAGCCCCGGCAGCCGCTCCCACTCCAGAGTGTCGTCAAGGGGGTGCAGCACCACCTCGTCGGCCAGATCCTCGGCGGAGACCTCTTCGACGGCGGCCACGACGTGGTCCTTGGGCACCACCACGACGGTCGTCTCGGTGTAGAGGGGAATCGCGCTCAGCCCCGTCCGGTCCATCGGCAGCCGCACGAACCCGGCGTCGGCGCCCCGGCCACGCAGCACGTCGGGCGCCTCGGCGGCGGAGACCCCGTCGAGGGTCAGGGGCACCCCGGGCAGCCGCTCGTGCCAGATCCGTACCCACTTGGCGGGCGTCACCCCCGGTACGTAGGCGAGCCTGAATGCGGGAGGTGTGTCCGAGCCTGTCACCCGGCCAGGTTACCGGCCGTGGTCAGAGGCCGCTCACACGCTCGATACGCTTGACTTCATGACATCGCACAAGACCACTGTCCAGACGATGAAGCCCGCGACCGCGGCGAAGAAGCTGGGCGTGTACCTGGAGGCCACCCCCGCGGAGTTCCAGGAGGGCGTCGTCTCCCGCAACGAGCTGAACGCACTGCAGACCGACCCGCCCGAGTGGCTGACGACCCTCCGCGACAACGGCCCGCACCCCCGCCCGGTCGTCGCGGCCAAACTGGGCGTCTCCATCGCGGGCCTCGCCCGCGGCGGCGTGACGGACCCCCTCACCACGGAGCAGATCGACGCGCTGAAGGCGGACAGCCCCGAATGGCTGGTCCGGGAACGCGCCACCCAGGCGGACGTCCGTAAGGAAGCGGCCCGCATCAAGGAGAAGAACGCGGAACGTGCCGCCCAGTCCCCCGGGGACCGCGCCTGACCGGTACGACCGGGCCGTGACCGATACGAGCCTTCACGCAGCGCCGCGTAGTCCTCGGCCGAGATGAGCACGGCGTTACCGCACGTGCACCTGGCTGGCGTCCCGGCAGGAGCCTCCGAAGCGCTGCCCGGCCCGCAGGCGGATTCCGGACAGCGAGAGACATCCGCGCCGGTGGATCCGCCGTCTCAGGGCTCAGGGCTCAGGGCTCAGGGCTCAGGGGAGGCTGCCGCCCGGTCACGGCGCGGGGACGGGGCCACCGGGCCGGAAGCGCTCCACCCCGACGATGTGCCGCACCTTGACCGGGCGCACGATCACCGCGACCCGCCGCTCCCCCGGCATGATCCACTCGAACCCTTCGCCACCCAGGTACTTCCGGGCCAGCCGGTCCATCCGGTCGTGCGCCTCCCGACCGTCGACGAAGCGGGCCACCTCGCCGCTGATCTGCACCCGGTCGAAGGGATCGGCGGCGTCCGCGTGCGAGAGACAGACGCGGGGATCACGGCGCAGGTTCTCCTCCTTCACCCGGCCCACCGAGGTGTTGAAGGTCAGCTCACCCTCTCCCTCCAGATCCACCCACATCGGGCTGACCTGCGGCGCCCCGTCGGCGAACACGGTGGCGACGTACCAGATGTTGGGGGCCCGCAGCCGGGCACGGACGGCTTCGTCGAAGATCGCGGTCATCCCGGGAGGTTACCAACCGTGACCGGGCGGGACCGCCTGCCGAGGAAAGGAGCGAACGACGCCGCGCGGAGGGGAGCGGGCGCGCCGTCGGCGGGCCGGCCGCCGCCCCGGACGCGAGCGCCACCTCGTCGGGAGTGGCGGGGGCCAAACGGATTTCCGTGCGGCCGCATCCAGCACCGATCCGGCACGGGCGGAGTCCATGCGCGTCCAGCATCCGACCGTGGCGACAAAGCCGTCCAGGCGCTGTGTACACATGGGACACTCGGCGCACTTGAGGGCATGACTCACCCACTGCCCATAGAGTCCATCCGCGACGTGCGCGCACACCTGGCCGAGGTCGTGGAACGTGCTGATCGCGACGACGTGCCCACAGTGATCACACGCCGGG
Source organism: Streptomyces sp. NPDC059092 (assembly GCF_042756365.1). Classification (NCBI taxonomy): domain Bacteria; kingdom Bacillati; phylum Actinomycetota; class Actinomycetes; order Kitasatosporales; family Streptomycetaceae; genus Streptomyces; species Streptomyces sp. NPDC059092. Next base: position 116,922 of record NZ_JBHZEJ010000006.1, on the reverse strand, counting down.
GCAAGGGAGTCTCCGCGGTTGTGTCCGTCGAGACCCGGTCCGCTCCAGGCGGCGCGCGGCCACTTACAACTGGTCATCCCCAGCGCTCGATTCGAGACCGTCATCAAAGATCACACCGAACGGCCGGCGCACCGGGAGCGCGGTCCGGTACGTGGGGGTGAGCGTGCGCGGTGAGGCGGTGGCGCCGGCCGAACCGGACGTACGGACGTGACGGCCTGGATGGGTCTCCTCACGACAACCCGGGTCAATGTGGCGCTCGTTGCCATATCTTGGGCGTATGGCGCTGCATCACCACAGTGACCGTCCGTGGCGTGTGCGAGTGGACGACGAGGAAGGCACGCCCTGTGGCGCCGGAGTGCTGCTCGACGACCGGCATGTGCTCACCTGCGCGCATGTGATCCGGTACGCAGGGGCGGCCCCCGGGGGCACCACGTCCCGCGTGCGGATCAGCAGTGTGGCGTGCCGCCCCGAGTGGACCCGCACCGCGCGCGTGGCCCCGGGCACGTGGGTGCACGACCACGGCACGCAACGCGGCGACGTGGCCCTGCTCGAACTCGACGAGCCGGCCGGCTGCGGCACCCGGACCACGCTGTGGAAGGCACCCATCTCCGGCGGCACGGTCCAGGTGTACGGCTTTCCCGACCACACACCGTTCGGCATGGGGACGGACGCGCGGCTGGCGGGATCCGGTCACCGGCAGGGCGAGTGGGGCCTGTTGAACCGGGTGCGCCGGGGCGACCCGTGGATCGAGCCGGGATACTCGGGCGCCGGGGCGATGGCGGTGGGCGGCGAGTTCGACGGCCGGGTGATCGGCATCGTGGTGGCCGACTACGTCCATGGTGACGAGAAGGCGGCCTGGATGCTGCCGACCGAGACGATCCTGAGGTATCTGCCCGGGATCAAGGAGTTCACCGGCGGTGAGGGCAGTGACGAACTGGGTCCCTCACGCGGCGAGTTGCCCGGGGACATGCTGGGCGACCCGCTGCGGCTGGCGCTGACCCGGGAGCTCACCCGGCTGCTCGACAGCGGCTGGTCCGGCACCGCCGTCGTCGGCACCGGCGGTACGAACGCCGTGGGCGACTCCTGGCTCGTCCGTCTGGTGCGGACGAGCGGTCCGGCGGCCCGGGCCGGCGTCACGGACGCCGAACTCACCGGTGCCCCCGGGGGCACGGTCCTCGGGCTCGGCACCATCGACGCGGCCTACGACGCGCGCGGCAAGTCGGTCGGCGACCTCAGCGGCTATCTCACGGGCCGGTTCGGGCTCGACGGCGGAAACACCCACGAGGTGCGGCGGCAACTGCTGCGCCGCAGACCGCCCGCCTGCCTGGTGGTGGGCGGCGTCGACCGGGCCCAGGACCCGGAAGACCTCGTACGGGAGCTGCTGGGGCAACTGGCCGCCCGCGCCCGGTCACGCGGGGTCCGCCTCGTCCTCGGCTTCGAGGGCATGCCACCGGCCGGTCTGGCCTACGACGTCTCCCTCGACCCCGAACCGCTCCGCGGGGACGCCGCCCGAGGCGTGAGCGCCGCCGAGGTCCAGACGGCCGTCGGACAACTCGCCGCGCAGGAGGACGCCGCGTCCGCGCTGCACCAGGAGTGGGGCGTACGGTTCTTCGCCGCACCCCGGCCGCCACCCCTGACCGCCCCCCGGTTACGGGTCCGGCTGGCCGTGGCCCGGGCGACGGAGCCCAACCCCGAACTCACCGCGATCCTCGGTCAGGCCGACGACGCCCGCGCCGCCCTGACCGAGTTCGAGCACGACCTGAGCCGGCTGATCACAGCCCACGAGGACCTCACCACCTCCCTGGAACTGCACCGCGTCCGGGCGGCGCGGCACTTCGGCGACGAGGACCCGCGGCTCGCCGATCGGCACGCCCCCGCCGCCCGCGCCCTGGGGACCGAGCCGATCGACCTCCGGGCCGCCCGCGAGCTGGTCAGGCGCTACATCGACGAGGTCAACCGACGCTTCGACGAGAGGTGACACGTGGGGACGGGCCGTCAGATGTGCAACCGCCCCGGCTGCGGGGGCGGCGCGATCGACGCGCAGGGCTTCTGCGACGTGTGCGACCGCCAGCCACTGCCGCGGGACGGCGCCGCGCCGACGGGCCCCGTTCCGGAACCGGTGCCGCCGACGCGGGACGGTGCGAGCGTCGGCGTGGCGCGGGTACGCGCTGACCCCTGGTACGGCCTCGCCCTGGTCGACCCCGTGCAGGCCCCGGAGGCCCCGGACGTACCGGCGGGTTCGTCGGACCCGGTCCCCGAGCCGTACCGCTTCTGCCCCAACCCCTCCTGCGGACAGCCGGTCGGCCGCGACCACGACGGCGAGCCGGGCCTGACCGCCGGTTTCTGCCCGCACTGCGGCACCCGTTTCGACTTCGCGCAGCCGGGCGGCCTCACCATCGCCGGCCGCTACGACGTCAGACGCACCCTGGGTTCGGGGGCGTACGGCGCCGCCTACCTCGCCCACGACCGGAACCTCGCGACCCACGTCGTCCTCAAGGCCCTGCACAAGTCGGTGGCCAAGACCGCCCTGCACGAACGGGATGTCCTGGTCGAGCTCCGGCACGACAGCATCGTCCGCATCCTGGGCTACGAGGCGGAAGGGCCGCACCTGGTCCTCGAATACGTGCCGGGCGAACCGCTCTCGGCCCGCGCCGACGACCGTCTCGAAACCCTCCTCGCGCACGGAGTCCGGGTCCTCCAGGCACTCGACTACCTCCACGCCCGGGGCCTGTTGCACTGCGACGTCAAACCCCTGAACATCATCCGCTTCCGCGAGGAGAACCCGGCGGGCGCGCTCGACAGGGTGCGGCTCATCGACTTCGGCGCGGTACGCAGCCAGACGAAGGACACCGGGCCGGTCGTGGCGTACACGAGGGCGTACGCACCGCCGGAGTCCGATCCGGAACATCTGCGCCCCGGCCCCGGCTTCGACCTCTACGGACTCGGCATGACCCTGCGCGAGGTCTGCCGCTCCCACGGGACGGACCGCTCCGCTCCGGGCGTCGACTCGCTCCATCTGCTGCTTGACCGTGCCACGCACCCCGAGCGGTGGCGGCGGTTCGGGTCGGCACGGCAGTTCGCGGAGCAGCTCAGCGGTGTCATCCGACAGGTCGTGGCGGCCCCGCCGACGCACCGTCAGGTGGCCCGTCCCTCGGCCCTGTTCGGCGCGGCGCCGGAGCCACTGCACGGCGGGCTGGGCGCGGCCCGGCCTCTTGCCCACTGGGTCGAGGCGCAGCCGGACCAGGAAGCGCCGCTGAAGATGCCCGCGCCGTTCTCCGCACCGGAACCCGGCGACGTCGCGGCCACCCTTCCGGCGCCCCTGTCCGATCCCGACGACCCGGGCGTCACCGGCTCGGCCGGCAGTGCGCTGGCCGAGAGCCGACTCGCCCTGCGCAGAAAGGACGCCGCGGCGGCGGCAGGGCGGCTCGCGGCGGCGGGCCTGCCCGACTGGCACTGGCTGACCGACTGGTACCGCGGCCTGATCGCCCTGGCCGACGGGTCCCCGACGCGGGCCGCCGTCGCACTCGCCCAGGTGCGCAGGGCACTTCCCGGTGAGCTGATACCGCACCTCGCCCTCGGCCTGTGCACCGAGCTCCGCGGCGACCGCACCGTCGCGCGGTCGCACTACAGCGAGGTCTTCGACACCGCCCCCGCGCTCGGTGCGGCCGGTTTCGGCCTGGCCCGCATGCTGCTGCTGGCCGGCGAGCGCGCGGAGGCGGTCGAGGTCGCCCAGAAGCTGGCCGGGGAGTTCCGCTACGAGCGCGAGGCGCGCGTCGCGGCGGTACGCCTGCGCGTCATGGTCCTCTCCGATCCGGACCACCAGGCGCCGACCGAGGACGACGTGGCCCGGGCCAGGGCGGCCCTGCCAGGCCTCGACGTGAACGCGGCGGCGGCCGCCGCACTGCGTGCCGAGATCCAGTACGCGGAGTTCCTGTACACCCATGACCGGCTGAAACTGTCCGACACGATCCGCGCCCTCGGCCCGCACGCACCCACCGAGCGTGAGTACGTCGCACTGGTGGACCTGGCGAACCGGCTGCGTCCGGCGCTGAGTTGGGGATGGCCGGGAAAGCATGGCAGATCGGGTCATTCCCGTTCCGGATCAGCGTTCGGGAGGCTAAGCTCGTAGCACGTTCCGTCGAGGGCGCCAGTACGCTCCGTAGCGGCACCAGGCAGCGGCAGATCGGGGGCGCCGGTGGGGAACAGGCCATCCTTGGGACTCGGCTTCGCCCTGGAAGTGGACTCACCCTCGGATCTGCCCTACGACGAGGGGCGCGCGGACGCCCTGATCACCGTCGCGGCACACGCCGCCGCGGGCTCGGCGCCGCAGACCCCGAGTGCCGGGATCCTCATCATGGACCGCTCGTTGTCCATGTCCGGACACCGACTGGACGAGGCGAAACGCGCGATGTGCGCGGCCATCGACGCCCTGCGGGACGGCACCCACCTGGGGATCATCGCGGGCAACCACAAGGCCGACGTGATCTTCCCGACGACGGAGGGCCTGGCCCGCGTCGACGCCCGGGCCCGGGAGGACGCCAAGCTCCGGGTCATCGGCCAGCTCCCGGAAGGCGGCACGGCGATCGGCCAGTGGCTGGACCGCGCCCGCCGCCTCTTCGCGTCGGTGGAATCCCCCGGCACGGTGCGCCACGCGGTGCTCTACACGGACGGCAAGGACGAGCACGAAACGCCCGAACAGCTCGGGAACATCCTCACGTCGTGCGTCGACCGGTTCATCTGCCACGCGAGGGGCCTGGGCGACGACTGGCACTACACCGAACTCCTCCGCGTCACCGAGGCCCTGCACGGCACCGCCGAGGCCGTCGTCACCATCTCCGGCCTCGCCGGGGACTTCACCCGCCTGATGCACGACGCGCAGCGGATCGTCGTACCCCGGGTGTATCTGGGCCTGCGCCCCAACAGCCGTTTCCAGCTCGCGTTCGTACGGCAGACCCGCCCGGTCGAGGCCGAACTGACGGCGCGTCAACAGCGGGACGGAGAGACGCACGTCCCCCTGGGCTCCTGGGCTCCGGAGACCCGCCAGTACCAGGTCTCCTTCCGTTTCGACCCCGACAGTCTGACCGTCGACGAGCTCCTGCGCGCCGCCCGTGTCACCCTGCACGCCGAGTTCCCCGACGGGACCCGCCGGCCCTGCTCGGAGACCGCGGCCATGGTCGTACGCCGCCGCCCGACACCCGGCTTCGGCATCGCCCGCTCCCCCGACCTCACCCGCGTCGAGAACGAACGCGAACTCGGCATGGCCATGCGCGCCTGCGCGGACGCCCATCTGCGCGGAGACCTCGACCGCGCGGACCACGAACTGCGCCTCGCGATCGGCCTCGCGGATTCCCTCCGGGACACCACGCGCCTGCGGCTGCTGCGCGCGGTGGCGGCCGACGGCCCCGACGGCCGGCCGCAGGTGCGGCGGGACGTCTCCCGCGGACAGATGCTGGGAATCGGCGTCGACTCGACCAAGACCGTGAGCCGACCGGTCGAGCCGCACGAACTCCCGCTCGGTGACTCCGGTCCGCCACGCGTGTGCCCCCGGTGCGGCAGGACGCCGACGTCGCCCACGGCCAAGTTCTGCGAGGAGTGCGGGCATCGGTTCGGGGACGTGGGTGTGACCGGTGGACCGGTGGACGCGTGGTGAACGGCGGGCTGCCGCGCAGGCCCCATCCGGTCATGGTGCTGCGCTGGCTGAGGGCGGGCGTGCTGGGCATGGTGGCGGTGACGGCGCTGCTGTACCTGGTGGTGGCGAACGGGGCCGGAGAGCAGATCGCCGCCGCTCACCGCACGGGGACCGCCATCCGGCACATAGAGGACGCGCGCGAACAGGCCGGGAAGGCCGGCACCGCGCTCGACGCCGTCTCCCGGACCGGGGCGATCGACCTGATCGGCACCAGCGGCGACTTCGCCAACGCCACCGCCCGTGTGAGCTCCCTCCTCACCTCGGCGACAGAGGGGAACGCGGCCGGGGATCGGGGACTCAGCCACATCCAGTTCGTCCAGGGCCAGTTGGCCACGTGTGTGCAGATGGCCAACACGGCGGTCCTCGACGGGAAACCGGGCCTGGAGAGAGCGCGGGACGCACTGGACGACACACGGGAGTACGACGGCAAGGACCCGGTCCCCTTCACGGGCGGTCTCCGGCAGTCGCTCAGCGATCTCAGGGACCTGGAGGTCGAAGCACGCGATCGCCGGCACCACTCGGGCTGGCGCGACCCCGGCCTCCTCCGGCCGCTGTTCATCGGACCGTTGGCGGTCATGCTGCTGCTGGTCTGTGCGACCGGCTACATCTTCGTCCACCGCTTCCGGCGCTACCCGGGCCCGGCCCTCGTCGTGGCCACGCCGGCCACCGCGTCGATCAGCGTGGCCATGTGCACGATCAACCCACCACCCGTGGCGATCGCGCTGCCCGTGCTCGCCGCCGCCGGTGCGCTCGCGTATCTGGCCTACCGCCCCCGACTCGCCGAGTACAGGTTCCCTCGCCCATGAGAAGACCTTACGCACCGCTCCTGCGCTGCGCCCTGCTCCTCGGACTGCTCCTGGCGTCCGTCTCGTGCGGCGAACCGGAGAAGGACAAGGTGACGATCATGGTTCCCTGGTCCGGTACCGAGTTCGCAGCGTTCTACGCGGTCGTCAAGGACTTCGAACGCGACCACCCCGGCATCGACGTGGAACCGCAGGTCACTCGTGCCCTCACCCAGCAGCTCGACGCCGCGGTGGCCGCGGACGCGAAGCCCGACCTGGCCGTGCTGCCCAGTGTGGGAGCGATCACCAAGTACCGGGAGGAAAGGGACCTCCTGAAGCTCGACGTCGACACGGACGCGTATGTGCAGCCCTTCCGCGGGCTCGGCATGAACGGCGAGGACGTCTACGCGGTCCCCGTCAAGGCCGACGTCAAGAGCCTCATCTGGTACGACGCCAGGTCCACCGCGCGGCCGGCCGAGAGCTGGACCGCCCTGCGGGCCGGCTCCTACCGCTGGTGCCTGGGACTGGAGTCCGGTCCGACCTCCGGCTGGCCGGGCGCCGACTGGATAGCGGACATCCTGCTCTCCGACGCGGACGCCGGCACCTACACCGCCTGGGCCTCGGGTGCCAAGGCGTGGGACAAGGGGCCCGTCGAAGACGCCTGGACCACGTGGGGGAACCTCGTAGCGGACTCCCTCGAAGACGCGTCCACGCTCAACTTCCGCGATGCCGGCAGGAGCATGACCACGAAGGGGTGTTCTCTGAGCCACGGCGCCCTGTCCGCGATGCCTTTCGAGTCGGACCAGGTGAGGGACGACCAGTACACGTACGTACCGTCCTCTCGTGACGCCCTGGAGGTCTCGGCGGACTTCGTCGGAAAGTTCACCCGGAGCAAGAGCGCCGACGAGTTCATCAGGTACCTGGCGAGTACGGAAGCCCAGCGGGTCTGGGTGAACCAACCCGGCTTCGCGCTCTCCGCCGACAAGAAGGTGACGGAGTACGACAACACCACCCAGGGCCGGATAGCCGGAATACTCCGCTCCTCCCGTTACACGCTCTGTTTCAGCGCCGCCGACGCGATGGATCCCGATGTGTCCGCCGCCTTCTACCGAGCGGTGCTGGACTACGCGAACGGCAAAAAGCCGACGCCACTGCTGGCGGCACTCAACAAGGTCCAGAACGAACTCGGGTATGCGTCCCCGCAGTCCCCGCCACCGCCCAAGCCGCTCTGCGGCACCCCGAACCCTCACTGACCCTTCCAAGGAGACTTCATGGCGGACGCCATCCGGTTCACCCTCGACGACGGAACCGCCGTCCTCGTAGCCCCACCCGCCCGCACCGGAACCGGAGCCGTGGGCCTGGGAACCCGTCTGGAGAGCGCGGGAGAAAGCCTCCGCCAGGCACTGACGCCGATCACCGCCGCCGCGTCCGAGGTGATCGGCCAGTTCCGCGAGGTCGCCGAACGGCCCGACGAGGTGGAAGTCACCTTCGGTGTCGTCCTGGACGCCAAGCTCGGCGCGGTCCTGGCAAGCGCCGGCACCAGCACCCACCTCGACGTCACACTCCGCTGGAGCGGCAGGCAGCCCACACCACCGAACTGACCCCGGGCCCGGCATCCACCGCACCGGGCGGGGTGGCCGTCACCGCTGTTCAAGCGGACTTCGGAAGTGGGTCCGCGAACGAGCGCTGCGGCACGGTAAAAATCCGTGGGCCTGACCCTGACGAGTCAGGCCCCATTCGACCTGAACGTTTACCGGATCGGCGACGTGGTGATATGTCAACCGCTACACATTGAAGCGGAATGTCTGCGGTCTGATCCTGACCTGCGGCGGAGCCCCTCCCAGAGCCCTGACCTGGGATTTCCTCATTGGGATGCGTTGGCTCCCGACGGCCTTTTACGAGTGTCCTGCGGACTGGCTGCGGACTGGTCGGGGGCCCGAGGCAGAGAAATCCATGGCACACCGGTGGGACCTGCAACGAGACTGCGCAGGTGAGCGACTCCTACCCCTGTCCCTGCTGCGGGCACCGCGTGCTCGACGACATGCCCGGCTCGTACGAGATCTGCCCCGTCTGCTTCTGGGAGGACGACGGGGTCCAGTTCCGCTGGCCGACCATGGGCGGCGGAGCGAACAAGGTCTCCCTGATCGAGGCCCAGCGCAACTACCAGGACTTCGGAGCCTGCGACCAACACGGCCGTCGGCATGTCCGCCCTCCGGCCGAGGACGAGCCGCTTGACCCTGCCTGGCGCCCCATCGACCTGACGCGCGACTGCTTCGAGGACTGGGAGGCCGAGGACCGAGCCCCGTGGCCCGACGACCGCTCGGTGCTCTGCTGGTGGCTCCCCACATTCTGGCGCCGGGACCACCCGGCGTCATGACCACCCACATCGAGAGGCTCGCCCAGCAGCTCGACGGCGAGTCCGGCGAGTCCTACGACGCCCGCGCTGAACTGATCCACATCGGATGCGTCGCCATCCCCGCCATCCTCGACGCCCTCCCCTCCCTCGGGGGCTTCGGGCAGCTGACCGCCATCGAAGTCTTCGAGGAAGTCGCCGACCCCCACTGCGGCCCCACCCTGATCCCCCTGCTCGACGACGACAACCCCACCGTCCGGCAGTGGGCGGCCTCGGCCCTGGCGATCTTGGAGATCGAGGACGCGATTAAGCCCCTGCGCCGCGCCTACCGCGCCTGCCTGGAGCGGCGGACTCCACCCGACGAGTCCGAACCCGTCGCCATCCGCTGGGCCCTGACCGATCTCGGCGCCCGCAGCCCCGTCGTCCCCTCCCTGACCGCCCGGCTGCAAGCAAGTACCGGACTGGACAGCCCCGGCTGGCCCTCGGCCCACTTCGCGGAGATCATCGGCGACCTGGCCAGCCACTCCCAACTGGTCCTCTACTCCCAGTTCTGGCGAGTGGACGCCGGCCAGACGTACGGCGTCTCCGGCACCGGCCTCGACTGGACCGCGCCCTGGGAGCACCTGGTCGAGGGAGCCCGCGTCTGGTCCCTCCTGGAAGCCACCGAAGCCCCCGTCGCCGACAATATCTTCGTTGTCCCCACCTGGATCGACCGGACCGACTTGTGCCCGATGAGGTCGTCAGTGCCGTTCCAGCGCTCGCGGATCTCGGCTACGGCTACGTGATCGAGCGCCACGTGACGAGGAGGGGATCGGGCCACGCGCGCTACCTCGATCTGAGAAGCCGCAGCGTCCTGCAGCCCGGGTGGCCACCCGCCGAACGCTTCGCCCACCACCTCATCGACGACGACGACGCCGCCGTCACCGGCGCCGAACTGTCCGCACTCTTACCACGTGTCCCGCGCAGGTCGTGTCGCGTTGGCGAACCTCCGGGCGGTGCCCCGCGCCGTCGCATGACGCACTGGGGCACTATCGGCAAAACAAGGCTCTCGAAGGCTGAGTTGCCCCCTGACCAGCAGATTCGCAACAAAGGCACATGCGTGCGAAGCGGGCCGTCTTGACTGATCGCCACTGAGTACGCACAGTTAGCGGACGCGCGTCGGAGGGTTACATTGGAGTCGTCAGTGGGGGTGCAGAGTGCACGGCAACTCCTGTTGTCCACGCCTCAACTCGACGACTCGGGTGCGGACACCCTTGACCGGTACAACTGGCAAGCCTCGATGGCGGCTGCAGACGGCCTACGTCTGTACTTAGACGCCCTCAACGACGACGACCGCCCTTCTCAAGACGTTCACAGCCGCCTCGTCTGCGAGTGGCAAGAGGACTGGGCAGCGGTCGATGGTGATGCCGTGGAGTTGGTCTCCGCCAAGCATCGAGAGGTCACAACCGGGCCATTCACCACCATCAACAGCCTTGCGGACATCGGCGGCGTCGCCCATCTCTTCGGGCGTTGGCACGCTCTCGGTGAGACACCGAGTTGCCGGATGGTCACCACCTTTGGTCTGTCTTCCGAGGTGCAGAAGCTCGAGAAGGCGTGGCAGAAGCTAAGAGAGCTTCGGCTGGCTGAGCAGTCCCTGACCGTGTCCGACGAGCACCATAAGCCGGTTACTGATCTCTGTCAGGCACTGCGCTCCTACTGCAAGGAGCTACCCCCTACCTGGGCGCCAGCAGCGAAACGCATGCCGTCTCCGACCGACGCGGAGCTGGCGCAAGTAGTGCGATTCATGGCGGTACTGGACGTTGAGGCGGGAAAGCCTCCCCGCGACCACCTCGCATACGCCGCGGCGAACATGTACGCACGCCCTCTCTGCGACCGCCTGCGTCTCCACATCGATCCCGAGTCGGTCTGGGCCGCTGTGCACGACCTCTTCTACGCACGCATGCGCAAGGCAGGGCCAATACCGACCGGAAAGCTGCCTGCAGTACTGGCCTACCGAGTCGGCGCGAGTACACCCAGCACAACACAGCTGGAACGCGCCCTCATCAATCGAATCGTCACGCTCGATGACATAGATCTGGCGGTCAGGACCGCCATCTCTCAGCCTCACGGCTACCGGCCGCTTCCTCGCCTGCAACGAACCACCAAGCTTGCAGTGAAGATGTCTGCAGGCCAGTGTTCAGACAACAGCATCGAGCGCGCTGAGCATCTAGCGCAGGAGTACCGAGACTTCTGGCGCGAGGAGCGCAGCGGCAACCCCGCCGCCCGAGCAGCTCAAACGCGCCTTGAGCGCCAACTACTGCGCATCAGCGACGATGCGACCCAAGCCACGCTCGCTGAAGTGCCGCGCGGGCCAGCCTTCTGGCAAGCCTTGCAACGACTTCTCGCAACCATGCCGCTGCCGGACCTGCCTAGCGGCATGGATTCCGAGCTCTTGCTCGGCGGGCTCTGCGAGCTAACCAGCCAGTGCAAAGTGTGGTTCAGTGACAGTTTCGACGTAGACCAAGCGATCGAAGCCATCCAACGAGGACGGGGGCAGACCTCATGAGCAACGCCCTTGACCGCGCACTGTTGCGCGAGGATCTTGCCTACCACCAAGCGCGTGTCCTGATCCTCGTAACGTCCGTCGCTGGCACGGCAGGACACAACGGCAAGCTCGATGGTCTCACAAAGCTGGCCAAGCTTGATTTCCTTTTGCGCTACCCGGCCTTGGCGTCAACAGTTCTCGACCCTCTAAATCCGCAAGATGCACGCCTGGATTTGGCACCCGAGGAATTGGCAGCCCCAACCGAGGTTGAGGCGCCGATGACACGGTACAAATACGGGCCTTGGGACGATCGGTACTACGCAGTAATTGGTGCTCTCGTAGGACGCGGCCTACTTCGCTACGCCAAGGGCCGAAGAGGGAGCGTTGCGTTGGTTCCCACGCCACAAGGTAAGAAGTTGGTGACTGTTTTGGCTGCCACAGATGCATGGGCAACCATCAAACACCGCTGCGATGCAGTAGCAGAGGCTTCGGCAAACATGAGCGGAAATACCTTGAAGGACCTCATCTATGAGCGGCTTGCCGATCTGATGAACCGTCCCCACAGGGAGGTAATTCAGTGACTACGAAATTCCGAATCGAAAAGGTAACTATTCACTCAACGGAAGGCCCCGTCGAGTACCAGTTCCCTTCCAACCTCACAGTCTTGGCTGGCCCGACAGGCGTCGGAAAGACGACACTTTTCGAGTTGATCAAGTGGGGCTTGGGAGGCGACGGCCTACTCGCCCCAGTGGTTACCGATAGCGTCCAAGATCTCTCGCTGTGCATCACGATTGGCGAACATCGATTCCGCATCTCCCGTAGCATCGATCCACAAAAGAGGAACAACGTACGAGTCACGGATCTAGTGACCGGTGAGCGACTTCCGGATCACCAGATCAAGCAAGGCGAGACTCGAAGTCTCAACACGCTCCTCATGGAGAGCTTGGGGCTTCCTACCGATATGCGCGCTGCCGCGCAGACGGGCCGCAGTACGAAGGCTGGGTCCCGCATCACGTTCGCGGACATCTACACCTACATGTACATCCCCCAGTCTGAAATCAACCGCGATATCGCAAAGAGTAACGAAGGGTATCTTGAACCGAAACGCAAGGCGGTTTTCGAGCTCCTATTCGCACTCGCCGATAAAGACCTATTCGACAAGCGTTCGCGAGCAAACACACTTAAGGGCTTGGTCGACGAAGCCGTAGATCACCACGCCAAAATTCTACAATTCTTGCGCGACAGTAACACTCAAAGTCGAGAAGAAGCGCAACAAGAACTCGAAAGGGCGCTTACCTCGCAACGAGAGGCAGAAGAGCAAAGGGCGCAACTCAGGGATGACATTGACCCTATCACCGATAGGGAAACGCAAGCGCTTCGAGACCTCCTCAATGAGGCCGAGCGAAGCTTGGCAGATGCTCGTAGCGCTGAAGTTGGTCTGCGCCGGCAGATAAGGGAACTTACAGTTGAGCGCCGCCGGGTCACCTCTGATATCGCTCGCCTAAATCGAATGCGTGACGCAGGAGAGCGTCTGGCGCAGATCGAGTTCACCACCTGCCCTCGCTGTATGCAGGCGCTCAAGAGCCGCGAGGTGCCGCATGGACACTGCCGGCTGTGCCTTTTGCCTGATGAAGCAGCATCGACAGACGAACTTGACCAGTATGAGAGCGTGCAGCTCACGGACCAATTGGAGGAGATGGAAAAACAACTGACATTCATTGAACACCAGACTCAGAATGCGCGCCAACTAATCCTGGACCGGCAAGAACTCGTCCGCCATTTGGAAATGGCAATCGATTCTCGGACGGCTGATCGCGTAAGTCCGCGCCTCCAAGCGTACAGTGACATATCCGAGAAGATTGCCGCAGCACGCACGGCACAAAAGCACTTTGAGAATGTCTTGCAGCAATGGGATCGGGTATCCGATCTCGCCAGAACAGAGGAGGAGGCGAGGAAGCGTTACGAGCGGCTCGTTCGAGAGATTGACCAGCGGGACATCGAGCTAAAGGCCCGCCGCGCTTACATTGTGCGCGAAATCTCCCAAGAATTTAATCGAGTCGTGGCAGATCTCCAAATCCCGGGGGTCGAAGAGGCCAGCATTCACGAAACAAACTACCTCCCCCTTCTAAATGGGAAATCATTCAAGCAATTTTCCAGAGGCGGCGGCATCGTGACCGCCACCCAGGTTGCCTATTGGACATCCTTGATCGCAGTAGCACTGCGGGAAATGGACGTCCCCTATCCAGCTTTTCTCCTCATCGACAGTCCGCGTCTAGCACTGAATGAGGAACAGGACCTTAGCTCCGGGCTTTACCGAAGGCTAGTGACGCTGGCCGAGGCGAACGCTGGACGGCTTCAGATGATCATTGCCGATCACGCTTTGCCGGCTGAATACAGGAGAGATTACACCGAGATCGTCTTCAACTACACGAAGCCAAGTATCAGCTCCGTCAAGCATCCCGGAAAGGGAGGTGTGAAGCCGCTGGTTTCCACATAACAAAGCGGTACAGCACTCGGCGGGATCGGCATCACTTGCGCCACCTATTTGCCTCCGATCCCGGCACTGCATCCGCCCGGTTCTCACGCATTCTTCGACATCCCTCGCGTCGCGATCCACGGAGTTTTGACGAAATCAGCGCAGGGCGCGACAAGGCGTCGCCCGAAAGCCATCATGCAAGATCGAGGTTAATTCCACCCATCAAGTGATACCTGAAATCTGCCGCTCAGGTACTTGTGGAGAGCGTTGGCGGTTGTATCGACAAAAGCCTCGGGAATGGCATTGGTACTGACCCAGCGAACCTGGGAGTGCTTGCGGGGTTCACGGTTCTCTGGCTCGCCGGTCCATTCGTGGGCGACGAAGACGACCGTGAGGAAGCCGTTGGGGGCTTCGACGCCCCAGGCGCCGTGGATGATATGGGCGACCTTGAGGGACTCCGGCTTCACCGTGAGGCCCGTCTCCTCGTAGAGCTCGCGGACCGCCGTTTCGGTGATGGGCTCGCCCGGCTCGCTCTTGCCGACGGGGAGGTCCCACAGGCCCTGGGCGAACTTGGCGTTCTCGCTGCGCTGGAGGAGGACGACTCGCTTGGTGGCCTTGTCGTGGACGATGACGGCCGCGACCAGCAGCGTCATCGAGTCGAGCGCCGGCTTGAGGGCTGGGGGGCGGTTGTCGGTCTGCTGGGCCACGGGGTTCCCTTCGTCGGGCAGGTTGTTGGGCATGTTAGGCGCGGGCCTCGCGGGCACGGCGGGCGAGATCGGCGGCGCCGGGAACGCGGCGGCGCTGGTAGATCGCGAGCGTGGAACGGATCGAGGTGATCGCCTTGCGGGTGCGGTCGGAGGACATGCCCTCCATGAGAACCAGGGCCTGGGTCCAGGCCGCGACCGCTTCGTCGGCTCGGGCCTGGGCGGCAAGACTGTCGCCGAGGTCGGCGTGGGTGAGGGCATGGACGCGCTTGTACTTCTCCGGGTCCCAGCGGGTGAGCGCGTCACGGTGCTGCTGTTCGGTGCCGATGTGGTCGGCGAGGTCGGTCAGCGTGCGGGCGGTGTGGCTGGCCACGGTGCCGGCTGCTGGGCCGCTGACACAGGAGAAGCTGGGCTGGGGACCGTCCTCGCGCAGGAGCGCGTCTTCGGCGGCGAGGAGAGCGCGGGCTGCCAATGGGTTATCGCCGACCGCTGCGTAGGCGCGGGCGTGCGTGATGTGGAGGAGCGCTTCCGTCTGGCCGTCGACGTGGCCGAGGCCGCGGGTGAGGGCACCTTTGACGAGGTCCACGCAGTGGTGGGGTTGCTTGAGGCTGAGGGACTGGTGGGCGAGGGCGCGCATCATCCATGCGGCATGGCCGTGGGGGTCGGCTTCGCAGGCGAGCTGGTAGCCGACCTGGTAGTAGCGCTGGGCAGCGCCTTCGTGGCCGAGGTCGTGGTGCTTCCACCCTGCGAGATAGGCGAGTTCGGCGACAGCGCCGAAGGCGGCCCGGCGTAGGGCTTCTGTGGGGAAGCGGCCGCGCAACATGGGGGCGGCTGTGTCGGCGAGGTACGCGGTGACGGTGGTCAGGCCATGGCCGCCGCCGAGGCGTTCGTCGGCGGCGCTGAAGGCTGCCGTGATCTGTCGAACGACGTCGATGTCGTCGCTGCCGACGAGGGAGCGGGCGGTGCGGGCACGGAGCATCCGCGAGGTGGCTTCCTGGTCGTGCAGGAGCGGCATGGCCACGCCGGCCGTGGTGAACGCGGCGATGGCGAGGAAGCGGCGGCGTTCGACGTCCGCGCGGCCGAGGTCGGTGACCGCCGTGACGGGGTCAGTGTCCGGTAGCGCCTCCACGTCGGGTGAGTGAAGACCGAGTTCGGTTCGGGTGACGACGCGACCCAGCCGCCGGGAGAGGGCTTCGGCGAGGTACTGGCCTGCCTGGCCGGACGGCGTGCGGGCACCGCCCACCCAGTGGGAGATGGCCGACTTGTTGGTCTGGAGCAGTTCGCCGTTCTCTGCGGCGATGCGGCGTACGTCCCTGGCGAGCGCGTCGTACGTGCACCCGGCGGCGTTGATCGTTTCGCGTAAGCGGGAGTTGGCGCTGGTCGGTGTCGACACGATCGCCTCCGCTCCGAATCCGTAAACCGCGTATACCGCTTGGCCTCGGTCACACCGTACCCACTCTGCGTAGCGGACGGTTCACTTATCGACAGCCGCCCCACTCACGGCATCACGGGCCGGGCGGCCCCCAAGTTCCGTACGCCCCAACGGACTCGGGCATTCCTGTGCCCCGGCCCGGACGATCAGAGACGGAGACACGGTGACAACCATCGACACAACGACCATCACGGTCGAGCTGCCCCACGCCTTCGACCCGCGCTGGAACCGCCTGCCCGGCATCCAGGTCGACGGCCGGCGCATCACCATCGACCCGGCCGAGTACTTCTTCCGCTTCGAGTCCAGCACCTGGCTTGTCGCCGACTGGGAGCTGGTCAAGGCCCAGCTCCTCGACGTGGACGAGACGGCCGAGAGCGCGGTCGAGCAGCTCGCGCTCGACTTCATCAAACAGCACAGCGAGTCCACCTCCGATGCAGCCCGTGTGCTGGCGACGGCGTACGGGGTGTACTCGTACCTTTTCCGCGAGGAGCACCTGGCCGGCCTCGGCCTCCCGCAGATCACCGCCGACCACCTGCGCATGCTGCGCGAGGCGGCCACGCTGATGGCGCTCAACAAGGTCGAACTGGACGGGCACATCTCCAACGTCGGCCCGTGCTGGTTCTTCCCCGCCGCCACCTCCGTCGTCTTCGACCTGGACGACGCGACGGGCGGAATGCTCGACGAGGTCTACCACGGCGGCTGGTTCAACGAGCACCGCCGGATCGAGTCCATCAAGGCCCACGCCGCGCTCGGCGGCCGGCTCGTGCACGGCTGCCAGTCCGTGCCGGACCAGTCCGGCGGCGTCGTCGCGCCCTACGGTGCCTCGATGGCCAACTTCCGTGACGCCCTGGCCGAGTTCAAGGCGGGCTGGATCGAGCAGGTCTACGCCCGCCGCGTGACCGCAGCCGAGTAACCCCGCCCCAGTACGGCTCCGGGGCGGGCCAGCTCGCGCGCGCCCGCCCCGGAGCCCACCAGCTCCCTGGAGACCCTCATGGACCAGAGCCTGTCCGCCGCCCTGCTGGACGACCTGTGCAACCTTGTCGGCAAGCCCCTCCCCGAACGTGCCGAGATTCGCGTCTGGGGCATGTCCGGCGTCGAACGCGTCACCTTCCCCGACGGCACCACAGCCGTTTTCAAGTACGCCAAGGAGCCCTTCGACCGCGAGGCCCAGGCCCTGCGGGCGGCATACCAGCGCGGCCTCCCGGTCCCCGCCCTCCACGCCACTGCCACGCAGGACAAGCGGCTCGGGCTGCTCATGGACGACCTCGGCACTCCCGTACGGGACGCCGACGACCTCGACGGTGTCGCCGCCGCCGTGATGCTCCATGCCGCCCGCCCAGCGGGCGGTCTGCCCCTCCTCGACGGTGCCGGCCTCGCAGCCCTGCCCGGCCGAACCTCGATCACCTCCAGCGGCTGCGGAAGACCGACCGCTGGACGGACTGCGACGACATCGAGACCACGCTGGGGAAGATCTCCGCCGCGGCCGAGACCCGTGTCCAGGGGGCGACGCTCGACCCGTTTGGCTGGGTCCACTCCGAGTTCCATCCCACGAGCGTCCACATCGGGGAGAACGGCTGGCATCTCCTCGACTTCGCCCGCGCCTTCACCGGACCCGGCCTGATCGACCTCGCCTCCTACCACGGCACCACCGACGTACCGAGCCCCTTCCGTATGCGGGTGTTCTTGGAGCAGTACGTCACCGCAGGCGGTCATGAGGACGCCCTCGCCGTTCGGGGCGGCCTGGCCGCAGAGGCATGGGCCCTGGGCTGGCATCGCATGTGGGCCGTGGAGTGGTTCATGGAGCAGGCCATCCGCTGGATCGACGACCCGGCCAAGGACCCCGCCTACATCCCCGTCGTCCGCCGCCACCTGAACGACGTGGTCCAACTCCTGGAGGTCTAGGTGCTCGCCCAGGTCTCCCCCTGGTACACCCACGCAGCCCAGCGCACAGCCGCCGCCCCCCTCACACGCCCTCACCGCGCCGACCCGGATGGAATGGAGTACCCACGCTGGCCTCGGTCCCGGCGCCGAGATTTTGGGACGGGACCTCTGCGGCAAACGCGTCCTGGAGCTGGGCTGCGGCCCCGGCCACAACGCGGCCCACCTCGCGAAGCACCACCGGGCCCGCGCCACCGGCGTGGACTTGATCGGCCTCCAGGTGCGTCGGGCCCGCTCCCACTACGGCCACATCGACGGCGCCATCTTCGCCGCCGGCCACGCACTGCACCACCTACAGGCCATTGGTCAGACCTTCGACGCGATCTACTCGGTCTTCGGCGCCGTCGGCCTCGTCGCCCCCGAGCTCCTCCTCGCCGCAATCTCCCGACGCCTGAAACCGGGCAGTGTCCTGGCCTTCTCCGTCCCTCACCCGGCACGGGCCGGAAGACATCCATCCACGGACGACCGTCCGCACAAGGACTACGTCACCATGCCCGACCGCACCCGACTTCCCCTCGCCCGATGGGAGTTCGACGCCCGCCGCTGGGGAGCCCACCTCTTCCGGACCGGCCTGCGCATCACCTCGACGGTGGAGCTGCGGCACCCGCGCCGCGACCCCTGGCCCACCACCCTCCTGATCACCGCCCGCAAACGCTGACCGACGGAGGAAACGATGCCCCTTCCCTATCTGCTCTTGGACATCGACGGCGTCCTCATCCCGTTCCCGGCCGCCGACGGCAGCACCCCGCCCACCCACGTCCGCCACACCGTCCTGCCCACAGGCCGACACCCCGACGACCCTGTCGCCATCTGGCTCGACCCTCGGCAGAGCAGCATTCTCACCGACCTCCTGACCAGCGGACTCGTCACCCCCGCGTGGTGCACGAGCTGGCGCAAGGACGCCACCACGATCATCGGCCCTCTCCTGGGGCTGCCCGACTTCCCCTACCTCGACCTGCCTCGCCCCCAGATCACCACCAGCCACCCCGACGGCTACCTCTGGAAACGCGACCATGTCAACGTCTGGCTGGCAGACGCCCCCGCCGTCTGGATCGACGACGACTTCACCGGCCTCGACCATGACTGGGCGATGGAGCGCACTAGGAAGGGAACAGCGACCCTCCTCATTCAGCCCGACCCGCACCTCGGTCTACAGCCCGAGCACCTGACTGAGGTCACGAGGTGGCTCACACAGGTACCCACAGCTCGCGCAACCTGACGACCGATGCACTCGCCGCCACGGACGGGGAGGGAAAGTGAGTCTCGTTGTTGGGGAGTTCTTCCCCCGAAGGCCGGTCAAGGCCCCTCCTGCACCGTCCGGGATAGCGTCCTCGGATGAATCTTCATCTCATCAACGATGTGCCCGACGGTCTGACCCGACGAGCGCGAACCTTTGTCGGCACGCATGGCGTCAAAGTAGACGTTCGCCCCGTTGAGGGGCACCGGGAGTGGTGGCTCGAACGAGACGTTCCACCAGCGGTGATTGACCGGATGGCCTCCTACCAGAACCGATGGGGCGGTCTGCTCCTGCCACCCGCACCGAAGTACGACGGAGGCCCGAAGTACCTTGATCCGGACTCGCCGGAGGAGGGTTCCGCAGGATGGTGGTTCGAAGCCGGAATGCAGCGGACCGCGGTCCCCTACTCGTTCATGATCAGTCCGTCCGGCGAGTTCGGCATTCAGGCAGAAGAGTGGGCCCCCCTCCACGCAACCATCGAGGGTTGGGTGGAGTCGGTGGCCCTGGCCCACCACGCGTCCGGGTGGGCGAAACAGGTCACCAAGCTCGTCGGAGATGACGTCTCCAGCATCGACTTGACGGGTTACGTGCAAGTACGCGAGGTGACGGGCCTGACGGACACCTGGTGGCGAGGGCAAGATTCGTTGATCGCTCTCTACAGCGGTGAGGCCGCTGCGCTGAACTTGCCCAGAGGCCGCACTGCCGTGATCTACTCCGGCCTCGACGATTGGGGGCTGCGAGGAGGTGTGGATGACGACGGCTGACGTGCCGTCCACCTCATCTCGGTTGCGGTTTAAGCGAGGTAGGCACGGTGTCCGTCAAGAGGCGATCGACAGTCTCTTCGTGTGACCGCCAACGAAGATCGCCAGTTGCCCGACGCCCTTGCCGATGCGATGGCAGTTCGGATTGAGTGCATCGGCGAGGACGGGGTCGACTTCGAGCCCTATGAGTACTTCCTGTCTGCCGATGAGACCACTGACTGGTTTCGCGCGTGGACAGGCAACACCGAGGTGAACGGAGCCGAGTTCCGTGTATTCGGACAGGACGGCACCGGCGGTTACGCGGCGTTCTAGCTGGTTCGGCCGGGTAGGGGGTCGCACAGCAGCCCATCGTTTTCCTAGGCTCCGAAGGGGAGACAGGCGTCGTCGCCAGCAACCTGGCTGCCTTCCTGTGGCTTCTGGCTGACGGCTTCGGCCCGTGGGAGGCTGCCACTTCGGACGAGCCCGAGCCCGATTGGGCTCCACAGGTCAATCGTGGCCTGGCGGCTGTTGCGGAGCGTTTCGCTCCGGACCACCGTGCAGCGGCCGCAGCGATCATCGCTCAGGCTGCTCACGAGTTCCCCGACTTCGAGGACACCATCGAGAAGCTCTGCCGTTGAACCCGAACCGATGCCCTCGCCGCGATGGCCGACGAGGGCATCAGGTCGGCGTCAGCGGCGTCGACTGCGGTCTTCAGCCCTCCTCGCTACTGGGGCAGCCGAAGTGACTTGCGCGGAAGGAACCAACGACGCCTGCTTGAAGGTGCTTCGGCTGCGAGCCGCGGGTATCCGTCGATTCGGCTGGGCGGTGATACGCCAGTTCAGGACCTCGGCGGGGTGCTCGGCGCTGTCGAGTTCCCGCTCGGTGCCCACCTCAGCCAGGAGGCGGCCGGCATTGTGACCCTCGGCTTCGGCACGGGCGAGGGTCGTGGTCAGCGCAGGCCAGGAAGGGTCGGCCATGATGCGGTCGGCGTGGTCGGGGAGGGTCGCGCGCAGGTCGCGCTCGAAGCGGCGGGCGGTCTCGGCTCGTGGGGCGCGGCGCGTCAGGTCTGCCAGGACGGGTGTGGCGGCCTGCTGGTAGCCGGCTTGGAGGTGGCGGAAGGCTTCGTCGGCTGCTGCCGCTTGCTGTTGGTGGCCGCGCTGCTCGTGCCACTTGGCGGCGGCGCGGGCCAAGTGCAGGGTGGCGAAGAGCAGGGCGATGGCGAGTCCGCCGGGTTCGTTAGAGGTGTAGGCGAGTTCCTTGGCGGCTTGGCGTAGTGCGGTGGCTGCTTGGTGGTCGGCGCGGGTGGCGGAGCGACGGGCGCGGTTGAAGGCCGAGGCGGCTGCACGCAGCTCCGTGCGGTGCGGGCCGGGTGTGGCGGTAGCGACGTTGTAGAGGACGTCGCCAAAGGCGGCGAGGTGGGCCTGGGCGGCGGCATCGTCGTCGGAGTCGAGGACGGTGTGCGTCGTCTGCATCACGGCGATGGTGTGCTGCCAGGGCTCGGCGGGATCTGCCGCGAACCTAGGGCGGTCGACGACCTCCTGGTCGGGGAGACGCTCGCGGAGGCGGTTGATGGAGAGGTCGGGGGCGAGTTTCGAACCGCCGTACCAGACGGGTTCGCCGGCGCTGTTGGTGTCGCCGGGTGCGGCGAGGCTGTAGCCGATCACGTCGCCGCTCTCGGGGCCGAGGCGTGTCTTGACCGTGATGCCGAGAGACTGCAGCACGGTGAAGTAGTCGGCCTCGGTGTGTACGGCGGCGGCGACCGCGTAGGCCCGCTCGCGCAGCCAGTGCCGTGCCGTCACGGTCTGGCCCTGGCGCTCGACCTTGGCGCGTTCGGCGCCGGTGGGGGTGCGGGGGGCCGTGAGGTCTCCGGACTTCAGGCGGCGCAGGCCGAACTCGGTCTCGATCCTGCGGCACTCGGCTTGGGCCCGTCGGCCGTCCTGGTGGGTGCGGGGGCGGCGGCCGTCGGCGCGGACGGTGGTGGCCATGATGTGGATGTGGTCGTCGGCGTGGCGCACTGCGATCCATCGGCATGCCCTCTCGTCGCCGTCGGGGGCGATGCCCGTGGCGTGCACGATGCGGCGGGCGACCTCGGCCCACTCGGCGTCGGTGAGGTAGCGGTCGCCGGGCGCGGTGCGGACCGGGCAGTGCCAGACGTGCTGCGGTGGCTTCTTGCCGCCCAGTTCGCGGGTGCGGAGGTCGACGTGGTGGTCGAGTCGCCTGGCGAGCTGGGAGTAGGTGGCTGCCGGGTCGCGGCCGGGGTCGGGAGCGCCGGCCATGTCCCAGGCGGCGACGATGTGGGGGTTGGTGTGCTCGTCGCGGCGGCCAGGGCCGAAGAGGTAGGCGATCAGTCCGCGGCTGTCGGAGCCGGTGGAGACGTCAGGAACCATGGGTCGTGCCCTCTGACAGGAGCTGGTCGATGAGGTGGAAGCTGTTCTGTGCTGCTTGCTCGACGCGGTCCAGAACCGCCTCGGCGCGCTCGGGCACGGTTCCCCGGTTGATGGCTGCGGTGATCTGGTTGAGGTTGCCGCCGATGCGGTTCAGCGCGACCGTGTGCGCCTCGACGGCCTCGATCAGCGGGCGGAGAGGATCGTCCTCCGGGCTGCCGACCATCCCCGCTTTGCCCTGCGCGACGGCCAGGGCCGCGTCTCCGACGAATCCGGCGAACCTCTGACCGCGCTGGTGAGCGGCTGCGCTGATCACCTGGACCGCGGTGCGTGTAAAGCGGATGGTCTTCTCCTGGTCGCGCTTCTCCACGGTGCGCTTGCGGTTCATCTGCGCGGGCAGGGCGGGGGCGTCGAGATCCCGCCAAGAGGGCTGCTCGACGAGCGGTTGGGCATCGGTAGGCGTACGGGGAGGAGCGGAGTCGGCTGCGGGCCGGCCAGAGTCCTCGGCCACCCCCTGCTCCGGCTCGGGCGCCCCCTGGCGCTCGGCCTTGTCCTCCGCCACCCCTGGGGCGGGGGCAAGCGCGGACGAAGCCTCGTTAGAGGCTCGTTCGCTCCAGCTTGCTGCTGGTCGTCGGGTGAGCCTGAACAGCTTCCTGCGGCGGCGGGAGGTGGTGTCGTCGGCGTTTGATTCGGGCATGGTGGTGCTCCGTCAGTCGTGGGGTGGGGCTTCGTTGCATCCGTCGCATCCGTCGCGTGGCTGGTCAGCACAGGTACGGAGAGGGCCGCAGGGTACGGATCGATCCGTAACGGCGAGGAGATCCGTCCCCACGCTGACCTGCGCGGGGACGGATGCGACGGATTGATGCGGACCTGGAGTCAGCGAGTGGGCCTGGGGCCTGCGGGCCCTCCCGGCGGGCCGGTGGGCAGCATCCCGGACGGAGGGGCGGGTGGCCTGCCCGGGGTCGGACGTGCCGGGACCTCGGCGGTGGGTGCCGACGGGGCGGGGGCGGGGCAGTAGCGGGCCCAGGCGTCCACGAACTGATTGCGGGCGTACGCCTTGGCTTGCCTGCCGTTCTCGAACCGGTAATTGGCCGGGCTGATACCGAAGTCGCGCAGCAGATTCGCCAGGTGGTAGGCGTTCAGGCCCTTGGTGCCGTACTCCGCCCACGGAGCCTCGTCGTCCTGGATGAGCACGGCGAGCAGGTCCTGGCTGCGCAGAGCCTCCCGACCGCCCTCCTGCTCGAAGACCCGGCGGATGTCACGCAGCAGCCGTGTTTTCAGCGTCGTCTGCTCGTCCTGGACCACCTCGTTGCGCGTCATCGCCAGACAGGCGGCACGTGCCAACGCGGGCCAGTGCCCGCCGGCGAGGTCGGCGACGATGACGAGCGGCTCCCATGTGTCGGCGGCGCGGTCCTCGACGGGCATCTTCGGCACCGAGCCCGCGACGGTGCCGCGCAGCGGGACCAGCCAGTCGGCCAGCCGGTCGCGCAGCGCGTGCAGTTCCGGTACGGAGTACCGCGAACGGAACGGGGTGATCCGCTCGCCCGGCTTGCGCTTCTGCATACGGATGACAATCGCCCGGTCC
Organism: Streptomyces sp. NPDC059092; assembly: GCF_042756365.1. Lineage (NCBI taxonomy): Bacteria > Bacillati > Actinomycetota > Actinomycetes > Kitasatosporales > Streptomycetaceae > Streptomyces > Streptomyces sp. NPDC059092. The sequence goes on along the minus strand of NZ_JBHZEJ010000006.1, from coordinate 93,078 downwards.
ATGATCGTGTCCGGCAGGTCGCCGATACCGGCCAGAGCCGCCATGGCGAAGGTGGGGAACGCGGTCGGCTTGTGCTCCGGCCCGGAGATCCGCCAGGCCGGCCGGTTGCGCTGGTGCCCGGCGTTCAGCAGGCCGCGCAGGTCCTCCTTGTCGCCCGCCTTGGGGCCGAAGATGGTGTCGGCCTCGTCCACCAGGAGCGTTGGCGGGTTCTTGCCGATGACGCGGAAGACGACGGCGGGGGAGGTGTTCACCGTCATCATCGGCTGGTGGACGGTTTCGTAGAGAACGTCCAGGAGGCGGGACTTGCCGCACCCCTTGGTCGGTCCGACCACCGCCAGCCGCGGCGCGTGCTGGAGGCCGGGCTGGATGTGGGAGGCCGCGACCCAGAGGGTGACGGCGGTCAGGGCCTCGTCACTCGGCAGCACCACGTACCGCCCGATCGCCGTGCGGAGGTCGTCCAGCAGCGCACTGCCTTCACCTACCACCCCGGCGCCGTCTCGGGTTTCTGATCCGCCTGGAGAAGGATCGACTGCGCTGTCCGACGCGGTTGTCGGGGCGCTGACCTGAGCCGGTCGCGAACCGGGCGTGCTCCGATTCAGAGCATCCGAGGTCGCGCCTCCCGTGTCGGGACGTGGTTCCGTCCGGTCCTCGCGGTTCCGAGGCAGACCCTGGCCCGGGACCGCGATCGGTGGCCAGGCAACACCGGATGCCTTCGAGGTGGCGGGGGACGTAGGGTCCTTCATAGATGTTCCTCTCGGGTGGGGGCGAGACGGGCAAGGTCTCGCCCCCGACCAGTTCGTTCAGGGATGGGCGACGTGCAAGGGGATCTCCGGCCCTCGGCGTACGCGCGCCGAGGGCCTTTGCTGTGTCCGGACGGGCCAGCGGCTCATGAGGCCAGGCCCCAGTCCCCTCCGCCGTCGATCAGCGCGCGCTCGTAGCGCAGCAGCTCGGCCTCGGGGTAGAGCACTCGCTTGCCGACCTTGATGCCGCGCGGCCCCTTCTGGAGATGGCGCCAGTAACGGACGGTGCTCTCGGCGGTGCGGTATCGCTCGGCGACCTCGGCGGTGGTCAGGTATCGCACGCGTTCCCATTCGGCTAGATAGCGATTCGATCTGCATAATCAGTACCTCATGATCGGCGGTTAGCCAAACCGGGAAGCCCATGTTTCAATTCGGATAACGATGGTCGCGATGGAGGTTCGATGGCAGGCGAGAAGGCCGAGGGCGGCGAAGTGCCGCTGCTCTACAGCGAAGGCAACGTGGCGGGCCGCGTTGCCTTGGAGCGCGAGGTCAGAGGGTGGAGCACGACCGAGCTGGCCGAGCGGGTGACCAGAGCCGGCGTGAAGATGAACCAGACGGCCGTGTGGCGCATCGAGAACGGCTCTCCCCGCCGGCGCATCAACCTCGACGAGGCCCTCGCCTTCTCCCGCGTCTTCGAGCTCCCCCTCGAAGAACTCATGTCACCGCCCCTGGAAGGGCTCGACATCGATAGCCGACGGCTCGTCCAGGAAGCCGTCGAAGCGTTCTACGAAACCCGCGACGCCCGCGACCGCCTGCACCGCGCCGTGGTCGCCGTCGCCGACCACATCAAGGCACACCCCGACAGCTCACGCGCGATCAACGAACAGTGCCTCCGCCTCATGGGCGACGAGCGAGACGCTCGCACCCTCACCAGCGATATCGAGGACGGCGGCCACTACTGACAACCAACACCAAGGAGAACCCACTTGGCGAACATCCAGAAGCGCCCCAACGGCAAATGGCGTGCCCGATACCGCGACCTCGACGGCAAGGAGCACGCCCGCCACTTCGACCGCAAGATCGACGCCCAGCGCTGGCTCGACGAAGTAACGACTAGCGTGGTCACCGGCCAGTACGTCGACCCGCGCTCGGCGAAGAAGCCCTTCAAGGAGTACGCGGAAAAGTGGCGGGCCAGCCAGCCGCACCGGCCGTCGACGGCCAAGGCCGTAGCCCAGCACCTACGTTGCTACGCCTACCCCGTCTGGGAGAAGCGGGCACTCGGCACGATCAAGCCCGGTGACGTGCAGAGCTGGATCACCAGCCTGACGACCACCCACAAGCTCGCCGCGAGCACCTCCCGCACCGTCTTCAACACGGTCAACGCGGTCTTCCGGGCAGCGGTCCGCGACCGCATGATTCCGCACAACCCCTGCACCGACGCGAAGCTGCCCTCAGTTCCGAGGAAGAAGGTCGTACCCCTGGCCGTCGAGCAGGTGCGGACGCTGGCCGAGGAGATACCCGGCCGCTACAAGGGCCTGGTCCTGCTGGGCGCATGCACAGGGCTCCGCCCCGGCGAGCTCTTCGGCCTGCAGCTTCGGCACGTGGACCTGCTGCACGCGACCGTCTCGGTCGAGCAGCAGGTCCAGCAGACCGCCAAGCACGGCGTGTACGTCTGCCCGCCCAAGACCGCTCGATCACACCGCACGGTCCCACTCCCCCGCATAGCGGTGGATGCGATGAAGGCCCACCTGCGGGACTTCCCCGCCGATGGGTCCGAGAGCTGGATCTTCACGGCGCCGCAAGGCGGGCCTGTGGTCTACACGCACTTCATGGACGGGTCCTGGCGGCCCGCCTGCGCGAAGGCTGGCATAGCGAAGGGCACCGGACCTCATGCCCTGCGGCATCACTACGCCAGCCTGCTGATCAAGCACGGTGAGTCGGTGAAGACCGTCTCCGAGCGCCTCGGCCACACCAACGCGGCCATGACGCTGAACATCTACACCCACCTGTGGCCCGACTCCGAGGAGCGGACCCGGGCCGCCGTCGACAAGGCGTACGCGGACCGCCCTGCGGACGGCGAGGCGCCTGGCCGCTGAAGCAGCGTAGCGGCTAGCCCCGCCGCTGGTGTACATGGCAACGGGGCCGGCGGCTGGTCGATGAGACCGCCAGAGCTCCGGCGCCTCTAGTAGTACTCCCGGATGTATCCCAGTGCCTTCCCAAAGACATCTTGGTCGCGGATCTTGAACTTGATGTAGAGCGCCTTGCGAAGCGCCTGTTGAACGAGGCGATCGCCTTCGTTGGTGTCCTGCCAGCCGTCAAAGCGAACGGTACGGACGACGGAGTCGACCTCGTCGACGACCCTTTCGGCGATAATCGGGGTCTCCTCACCCTTGAGCGACTCGAAGAGGTCGGTCAAGGCGGCCTTTCCACGCTCCTCGCGGGGCACCTCAGCGGCGACCTTCTCCGCTGCGACCGTGTCACGCGCCAGCGCGAAGAGCTCCTTGAGGAAGTCCAGAGATGACTGCTGAGAGTGGGTGTACTTCTCGCGCAGGGCATTCAACCGCTGGCCAAGCTCGACGAAGGCTGGGTTGCCGACGTGCTTGGCAATGCGGGCGGTGATCCATTTCTCGACCTCGACGGGGTCGATGTCCTTGCGGTTGCCGGTCATCAGGTCCTCGATAACCTTCGCATCGAGGACGATGGTGTCCAGGTCGGTACGGGGGACCTCGACGGTGACGTGCTCGTTTATGAGGTCAAGGGTTTTGGCGCCCAGCGTGTGCCAAACCAATCGGCCGGTGACGTCCGTGGGTTGCACGGACTGGTAAACGTCGGTCAGCCAGCGGTAGTCCGCTTCGTATGCGGACAGGCTCGGGTCCGGGGACAAGGTCTCCCACAGCTGCGCAACGACGCTGTACGCGGCTCCGAAGGCGTCGCGGGACTCATCGGAGTCGATCGCGGTCTGCGCCTGGATCAGGCCCTCATAGCCACCGACGGTGCGGTCGACACCCGAGAAGAACGCCAGAGCAGCCTCGATCGCGGGGCCGAGCTGCTCGCGGAGTACAGCGATGTTGGAGATGACCTGCTGGACAGACTTGTCGTCGAACTCGAAGGCCTTGGCAACGTCGTCGAAGATGCCTAGGTAGTCCACTATCAGGCCGTGGGTCTTCGTGGGCGGGTAGACCCGATTGGTGCGGCAGATCGCCTGGAGCAGGGTGTGCTCGCGCAGCGGCTTGTCGATGTATTGGGCATAGAGGATCGGGGCGTCGAAGCCCGTGAGCAGCTTCGCGGTCACGATGATGATCTTCAGCGGGTCGGCCGGGTCGTTAAAGCGGGCGGTGATCCGCTCCAGCTCCTCACGGCCCGGGGTCCACTGCTTCCACGTCGGCTTGTCGCTGCGGCCGGTGGACATCACGATCGTGGACACGTCTGGGCCAAGCAGGCCGTCGAGCTCTTTCTTGTACGCCACACAGGTGGCCTTGTCGTAGACCACGACCTGCGCCTTGAAGCCCTGTGGGGCGACCTTAGCAGTGAAGTGCTCGGCAATGTCGGCGGCGATCTTGCCGACCCGGGCGGGGGCCTTGATCAGGACTTCCAGGGAGGCGGCCTTCTTCGACAGGGTGGTGCGGTCCTCCTCGGTGAGCCCGTGGCGGTTAGCGAGCTCGGTAAAGGCCGTGGTGATCGCCTCCTCGTCCAAGTGGATCTCCGAGAGGCGTGGCTCGAAGTGCAGCGGCAAGGTGGCGCCGTCGCGGATGGAGTCGGAAAAGGAGTAACGCGAGAGATACCCGTGCTCGTCGGCCTCGTCCCCGAACCACATGAACGTATTGCGGTCACGCTTGTTGATCGGCGTCCCGGTCAGCCCGAACAGGAACGCGTTGGGCAGCGCCTCGCGCATCTTGCGGCCGTAGTCGCCCTCCTGGGAGCGGTGGGCCTCGTCGACCATCACGATGATGTTGTCGCGCACGTCCAATACACCGGGGGCTTCGCCGAACTTGTGGATCGTGGTGATGATGATCTTCCGCGCGCCCGCAGCCAGGAGCTCCTGCAGCTCCTTGCGGGACTCCGTTGAGACGAGGTTCGGTACGTCCGAGGCGTTGAATGTCGCGGTGATCTGGGTGTCCAGGTCGATCCGGTCGACCACGATGATCACCGTCGGCGAGGTCAGCCCCGCCGTTGCGCGCAACTTCTGTGCAGTGAACACCATCAGCAGCGACTTCCCCGACCCCTGGAAGTGCCAGATCAGCCCTTGCTTGATCTGCCCGTGCAGCACCCGCTCCACGATCAGGTTGGTCGCCTGGAGCTGCTGGTACCTCGCGATCACCTTGATCTTGCGGTGCTTCTTGTCGGTCGCGAACAGTGTGAAGAACCGCAGGAAGCCCAAGATCGCGTCCGGATCCAGAACGCCCTCGACCGCCTCCTTGACCGCCGAGAGGCCTACTTTCACCGGCGTATGGTCGTCACCGGACTCATCCGCGCGCCACGGCCCCCACAGCTCCACCGGCATCCCGACCGAGCCGTAGCGGAAGTCCTTGCCCTCGGTCGCGAAGTTGAGCACGTTCGGCACGAAGAACGCCGGCACGTTGACCTCATAGTCCTCCTTGACCTGCGCGGCAGCGTCGATCCAGGAGTACGCCGGCCGCACCGGCGACTTCGCCTCCCCAACGACGAGCGGGAACCCGTTGCACCAGATCACCAGGTCGAAGCGCCGCTCCAGTCGCCCGCCCCTGTAGGTCACCTCGGTGGAGACGATCCAGTTGTTCGCACTGTGCTCGCCGGGGTGGTCGAAGTCGATCAGCTTGACGGTCACATGCTCGCCGTCGGGCCCGAACGGCATCGACTTCTGCCCCGTGAGCCATGCCGCGAACTCCTCGTTCGCCACCACCGGATTCGGCGTGTTGCGCGCGGAGATCAGGATCGCGCGCAGCCGGTAGATCACCTCATCTGCCAGACTCGGATCCGTGTCGATGGTCGGGTTGAGGCGGATTAACGCCTCCCGCACTTGCTGCTCCAGCAACACCTCGTCGGTGCGCCGCGGCAGATCGCTCCCCGGCACGAACCGCACGTCCCCCGACTCCACGAGGTCCCGGACGAAGTCGCGGACGGTGTTCGCCTCGTTGAAGATCACTCGGCACCCCCGAAGACCTGGTCGTGAAGGCTTCTACGGAGCACGTCGATTTCTGAGCGTTCCCCTGCCACACTCGCGAGTGTGTCTTCGAACGAGCTCACACGACCGAGCAAGTGGGTCTGATCTGCAATGGAAGGCACCGCGATGCTGCGCGCAATGTAGTCCTTGACTGACAGATTCGTGATATTGGTCGTCTTCTTTGCATAATTTCGAGTCACGCCAGCCACCCAGTCATGCCGAAGACGCCAAAACAGGAAACGCGGCTCCACAACCTCCCGGTTCGGCCGAAGCAGCCGCTGAAAGTCGGTGGGGATACACGGAGCCGGGTATCCATGAGCGATAACGACGCGCCCGACTGGTTGCGAGGGTGATCCTCCAGAGCGCTCGAGAATAATGTCCCCATCGCGGACAAGGCGCACCTCGGCCTGCCGCCTGCTCACGGAACGAACAGGCGACCCGTCAGTTGTCAGTTGAGTCGCGCCATCCGCATACACGCGTGGCCCGAGCGCCAGTACGTCGACCTCAGCCTCGCCCTCTGCTGAGCCCCAGATCCCACCGATGACATCGGTACAGAGGTCAATGATCTTTTTGTGCGAGCCAGAGGCCGCCCGGAACGAGTCAGCGAGGAAACGCTGCATCGCGACCTCGATTGTCGAGACCTGGCCACCCAATTCGGCTTTGTGGCGCTCCAGCGCCCAGAGCAGATCGGCGAGGCGCTGCTGTTCATCGACGGGAGGGAGGTCAAACTCGTACGCAGCCAGCTCGCCCCAGTTCAGGTATGGGTTGACCGAGCCACGTGAGTGGGCGATCGCGTAGGCGTGGAACCTCTCGGCCGAGAGAACGAACGGAAGGAACTCCTGCAGGAGCAAGTTCTTGTCGAGGGTCTCCAGTACGAAGGTCTTCTCGCCTGTGATCCCCTCGAATTCCGGGACGGCGACTTTGCGAAGATATGTTCGCCTGGAGACGTAGAGGACGTGGCCTGGCTTGAACCGCTTGTAGAACATCGGCCCTATCGGGTCGCGCCCGATAACCCCCCAGTCGGCGATCGAGAGACTGCCGCTGGGAATGTGCTCGCCAGCGAGGAACCGCTCCAGGCCAGAGGTCTCGGCGTCGACCCGGTCGGTGACGTGCCGGACCACATCTCTAAGGGTGACACGCTTCCAGCCGGACTTGTCGAGGTTCAGGCTCATGCCAAGGCCTCCGTTCGCAGCAGGGACAGCACATCGACGACGGCCGCATCAGAGCTCTGCGCAGCCGTACGCCAGGCAGCAAGGGCCTCGGCGAGGTCGATTTGTTCTCCCCCGCTGCTGTCCATGGCTCCTCCGACGTATGTCGGGATGGCCAGGCTGAAGCCCTTGGCCGCAATCTCATCGAGCGTGGCGACCGTCGCGAACTGCTTGATGTTCGCGAAGCCACGGTAAGCATCGAGAATCTTCTGCTGGTGAGTGTCGCGCAGGAAGGCCTGCCCCTGTTCGCGGGAAACCTCGTTGAGGGCGTTGATGAAGAGAACCTTGCCCTGGCGTTCGGCGGGCTTGCGCGTCCGCAGGATGACGACGACGGCCGGCATCGGGGAGTTGTAGAACAGACCCTCGCCAAGACCGAGCACACACTCGACCAGGTCGGACTTGACCAGCCGCTCGCGCATGGCGGCCTCGTCACGGCGGAACAGGACCCCGTGGGGGAAGAGAATCGCGGAACGCCCAGTGGTGGGGTCCAGACTCTTGGCGATGTGCTGGAAGAAGGCGTAGTCGGCGCGCCCCTGAGGTGGTAGGCCCCACATGTTGCGCCCGTAGGGGTCCTTGGCGAACGCGTCGCGGTTCCATGCCTTGATGGAGTAGGGCGGGTTGGCCAGGACGACGTCGAAGGTTTGCGGGCCGCCGTGGGTGTTGAGGAAAGCAGGCCTGCCGAGGGTATCGCCATGGGCGATGCGGCTGTCAGTGACACCGTGCAGGAACAGGTTCATGCGGGCGATGGCTGACGTGCCGTAGTTGAGCTCCTGGCCATACAGGCGCAGGTTTCGCCACTCCTTGCCTTGACGCCTGACCTCGGCTGCGGTGGAGATGAGCATGCCGCCGGTGCCGCAGGTCGGGTCGTATACAGACTCGCCGGGCCGGGGTTCGAGCATGAGCGTCATCAGGTGCACCAGGGTGCGGTTGGTGTAGAACTCCTGGGCGGTGTGGCCGGAGTCGTCGGCGAACTTTTTGATCAGGTACTCATAGCCCTGCCCGAGCTCGTCCTCGGGCAAGTTCGCCACTGACAGCGTCTTGGTCGAGAAGTGCTCGATCAGGTCCGAGAGGGTCGAGTCGGGGAGCAGGTCCTTGTTGGTCCACTCGCCGTCGCCGAAGACGCCGGGGAGGGTGTCGGGGTTGGCGGACTCGATGGCCCGCATGGCTGCCTTGAGCGAGGTGCCGACATTGCTGGTGACCGTACGCAGGTCGGCCCAGTGGGTGCCATCGGGGATGGCGAAGCGGTGGTTCTCCGGGAGGTCAGCGAGCTCCTCGTCGCCGTACGCCTCCAGGGCCGTGGCATGCTCCTCGTCGTAGACATCGGAGAGTCGCTTGAGGAAGACCAGCGGGAAGATGTACTGCTTGTAGTCGCCCGCGTCGATCAGCCCCCTCAGCAGCACTGCGGCGCCCCACAGGTAGGACTCCAGTTCCCGCTGGGTGATCTGCTTCAGGCCCGTCGCAGTCATGCGTCCAGCCCCCACTTCGCCAGCTCGGCCTCCAACACTGCGCGGGTCTCGCGGGCCTTCGCGTGCGCGGTCTCCAGGTCGGCCAAGACTTGCTCCAGGGTGATCTGCTCGCCGACCTCGGCCAGCTCGACATATAGCGGGATGTTCAGGTTCCAGCCGTTGGTCTTGATGTCGTCCAAGGTCGCGACCGCGGCCAGACCGGGCTGATCGGCGTACTCCTGATACGCCTTCAGGAGGGTCTCTGCGTGGTCAGGCTCGAGGGTGTTCTGGTTGCGGCCGCGCTTGAAGAGCGACTCTCCATTGACGAAGAGCACCTTGTCCTGCTGCTCAGCGGGGCGCTGGCGACGCAGGATCAGCAGGCAGGCGGCCAGGCCGGTGCCGTAGAACAGGTTGGGTGCCAGGCCGATGACGGCCTCCACCAAACCGGCTTTGAGGACATGCTCGCGAACGCGGCCCTCGGCGCCCTGGCGGAACAGGGCGCCCTGCGGGAGGACGACCGCGACCCTTCCTCCGGTGGGTGCAGCGGAGGTGAGCATGTGCTGGGCCCAGGCCCAGTCGGCGTACCCCTTCGGAGGCACCCCGCCCAACTCATTGCGGCCCCACGAATCGGAGGCCCACTGCTCGTGGCCCCAGTTCTTCAACGAGAACGGTGGGTTGGCGATCACACAGTCGAACCTCGCCAACCGGCCGTGGTCGAAGTAGGCCGGGTCGCGCAGCGTGTCGCCGCGCTCGACGTGGAAGTCCTCCATGCCGTGCAGCAGCAGGTTCATCCGGGCGATCGCGGAGGTTGTAAGCACCTTCTCCTGGCCGTACAGCCTTCCGAGCACGGTCTTCGGGTCACCGCGGCGGGCCTTGATGTGCTGGATGACCTCGATCAGCATGCCGCCAGTGCCACAGGCCGGGTCGTACACCGTCTCCCCCTCCTGGGGGTCGAGGATCTTGACTAGTAGGGCGACCACCTCGCGCGGGGTGTAGTACTCGCCAGCCTTCTTGTTGGACTGGTCGGCGAACCGCTTGATCAGGTACTCGTACGCCTGCCCCAGCACGTCAGGAACGGCTTGGGAGATCGAAAGGGTCTTGATCGAGAAGTGTTCGATCAGATCAATCAGCTTGCTGTCCGGCAGCTTGTCCTTGTTGGTCCAGGTTGCGCCGCCGAAGATGCCGTACAGCGTGCCCTGGTTGGCCTGCTCGATACCGCGGAAGGCGGTTTTGAGGGCCCCACCGACGTTCTCGGTGCGTTCGCGTACGTCTGCCCAGTGGCAGCCATCAGGGATGGTGAACCGGTGGTTCTCCTCGAACGCCGCATACGTGTGGTCGCCACCTGACTCGTCCAGCGCGTGGGCATACTCCTCGTCGTACACATCGCTAATCCGCTTGAAGAACATCAACGGGAAGATGTACGCCTTGAAATCCGCCTGATCGATGCTGCCCCGCAGTAGATCAGCCGCCTTCGCCAGATACGACTCCATCTCCCCCAGTGTCAACGGCATCGGAAGCTCCTGCTCCCCCGCACCGACCGCACTCGACCCCACTCGATCACTACTCGTTTCCATACTCTGCCTGGTCGGCTCGCCGTCCCGGCGACCACGTGTCGGAGCGTAACGGGATCCGCCAGGGCTGTATCACATACACGTCAAACGCTGCGGACTCCGTGCGGACCTTAAAGGCCGCCCAACCCGCTCCGCCGCAGGTCAGACGGCCTTTCGCCGAACGTATTACACGTTGAAGCGGAACTCCACCACGTCGCCGTCCTGCATGACGTACTCCTTGCCCTCCATACGGGCCTTGCCCGCCGCGCGGGCCTCGGCCACCGAGCCGGTCTCCACCAGGTCGGCGAAGGAGATGACCTCCGCCTTGATGAAGCCCTTCTGGAAGTCGGTGTGGATCACGCCGGCCGCCTCGGGGGCCGTGGCGTTCTGTTTGATCGTCCAGGCGCGGGATTCCTTCGGGCCTGCCGTCAGGTAGGTCTGGAGGCCCAGGGTGCGGAAGCCCACGTGGGCGAGGGTGGCGAGGCCCGGTTCTTCCTGGCCTACCGACTGGAGGAGTTCCAGGGCCTCGTCGTCGTCCAGTTCCGCGAGGTCGGACTCCAGCTTCGCGTTGAGGAAGATCGCCTCGCCGGGGGCGACCAGGGCGCGCTGTTCGTCCTTGAAGGTGTCGTCCGTCAGCTCCTCCTCGTCCACGTTGAAGACGTAGAGGAAGGGCTTGGTCGTCAGGAGGTGCAGCTCGCGCAGGGGCTCGGCCTTCTCCGTGCCCTGGACGATGCCCGTGGAGAAGAGCGTCTCGCCGGTCTCCAGGATGGCCTGGGCTTCTTCGATCGCCTTGACCTGGCCCAGGACCTCCTTCTTGATGCGCGACTCGCGCTGGAGGCGGGGGAGGACCTTCTCGATCGTCTGGAGGTCGGCGAGGATCAGCTCGGTGTTGATCGTCTCGATGTCGCTCCGGGGCGAGACCTTGCCGTCGACGTGGACGACGTTCTCGTCCTTGAAGGCCCGGATGACCTGGCAGATCGCGTCCGACTCACGGATGTTCGCCAGGAACTTGTTGCCCAGCCCCTCCCCCTCGGAGGCGCCGCGCACGATGCCGGCGATGTCGACGAAGTCGACCGTGGCCGGGAGGATCTTCTGCGAGCCGAAGATCTCCGCGAGCTTGTTCAGGCGCGGGTCCGGTACGCCGACCACGCCGACGTTGGGCTCGATGGTGGCGAACGGGTAGTTGGCCGCCAGCACGTCGTTCTTGGTCAGGGCGTTGAACAGGGTCGACTTGCCGACATTCGGCAGACCGACGATTCCGATCGTGAGCGACACGTTGGCGACTTCCTGGAGTGAGGACCGGCCGGCGGCCGAGGACTGGCTGAGGACCTTCGCGGCCCGATCCCCCAGTTTACGGGCGTGGTGCGGCGGCCGACGACGGGTGCGCGGCGGCGGTCGTGCGGGGCCTCACGTGGCCGGCCCGGCGCCGGGCGCTCGAACTCACCTCCGGCGTCACCCGTGGGGCGTGTCCCGACCCCGGTTCCCCGGTTCGGCCCCCTCCGCCACCTACGTTGGTCCGGTGGAGCAGCAGCAGAGGACACGTCAGCAGCCCCAGCGGCGGCAACGGCCGCGGCACCACCCCGTGGCGCGCCGGCGGCGCGTGCCGCCCGTCGTGCAGCGGCTGCGCAGACTGCCCAACCCGCGGTTCACCGGGCTGGGCGCCGGGCTCTTCGCGACGGCCTCGATGCTCTTCTTCGCCTTCTTGGACACGCTGCTCTTCGACGCCGAGCCGGTGGTGTACGGAGTGCTGTTCCTGCCGGTCAGCGCCGTGACCGCGCTGTGGGTGCGCCCCGCCGACCTGGTCACCGCGCCGATCACCGTGCCGATCGCCTTCGCCGTCGGCGCGCTGCCGATCACCGGCGGGAGCGGTGGGTTCGGCGGGCAAGTCATGGGGCTCGTCACCACGCTGGCCGTGCACGCGGGCTGGCTGTACGGCGGCACGCTCGTCGCCGGGCTCATCGCCACCGTACGGAAGGTGCGCGAGATGGGGCGGCGGCAGCTCGCCAGGGATCTGGCCGCCACCCGGGCCGCCACCCGCGCGGGCGCCGGGCCGCGGGGCCGGGCGGCCGGGAGCGGCCGGACCCCGGCTCCGCGGAGCGGCGCCGGGGCCGCCCGGGCGGTACGGCGGGGGTAGGCCGCGCCGCTCAGCGGGCGGCCCGCCGGGCCTGTGTCAGCGGCCCGCCGCCGCCATGGCCGCGCCGACGATCCCCGCGTTGTTCTGCAGCTCGGCCGGGAGGATCTCGGCCCTGATCCCCTCGATCAGCGGGATGAACTTGTCGGCCTTGCGGCTGACCCCGCCGCCGATGATGAACAGCTCGGGCGAGAACAGCATCTCCACATGGGCCAGATACTTCTGTACCCGGTGCGCCCAGTGGTGCCAGCTCAGCTCTTCGTCGTCCTTGGCCTTCGTGGACGCGTGCTTCTCCGCGTCGTGGCCGTGCAGTTCGAGATGGCCCAGCTCCGTGTTGGGCACCAGTCGGCCGTCGATGAAGAGCGCGCTGCCGATGCCCGTACCGAAGGTCAGCAGGAAGACCGTGCCCTTGCGGCCGCGCCCCGCGCCGAAGGCCATCTCCGCCACGCCCGCCGCGTCGGCGTCGTTCAGGACGGTGGTCCGCAGGTTCAGCCGGTCACCGAGGACCTGGCCCGCGTCGACGTCGATCCATGCCTTGTCGACATTGGCGGCCGTGCGGATCACCGAGCCCGTCACCACCCCGGGGAAGGTGATGCCGACCGGCCCGGACCAGCCGAAGTGCCGGACGACCTCCACCACACCGTCGGCGACGCTCTCGGGCGTCGCCGGGTGCGGCGTGAGTACTTTGTAGCGGGGCTCGACCAGGTCGCCGCGGTCGAGGTCCACGGGCGCACCCTTGATCCCCGAGCCGCCGATGTCCACTCCGAAGACGTTCATGGACACAACGTTACGGGCAGATGCTGACAGCGACGTACGTGGAGGCGGAACGGCTCGTCCAGTTTCCGGAACGGTCCGGTCCGTCCGGCGGTCCTTACTGCTGCGAGAGCGCCGCCGCCTCGGCCCGCAGGTCCCTGCGCAGCTCCTTGGGGAGCGAGAACGTGATCGACTCCTCGGCGGCCTTGACGATCTCGACATCCTCGAAGCCGCGCTGCGAGAGCCATTCCAGGACACCGTCGACCAGGACCTCCGGTACGGAGGCACCCGAGGTGACACCGACCGTGGACACGCCGTCGAGCCATGCCTCGTCGATCTCGGCGGCCTCGTCCACCAGGTGCGAGGCGCGGGCGCCGGCGCCGAGGGCGACCTCGACCAGGCGTACGGAGTTGGAGGAGTTCCTGGAGCCGACGACGATCACCAGGTCCGCGTCGGCGCCCATCTGCTTGACCGCGATCTGCCGGTTCTGGGTGGCATAGCAGATGTCGTCGCTCGGCGGCGCGATCAACAGCGGGAACTTCTCCTTGAGGGCGTCGACCGTCTCCATCGTCTCGTCCACGGAGAGGGTGGTCTGGGAGAGCCAGACGACCTTCGACTCGTCGCGGACCTCGACGTTCGCGACGTCCTCCGGGCCGTCGACGAGCGTGATGTGGTCCGGGGCCTCGCCCGAGGTGCCGATGACCTCTTCGTGGCCCTCATGGCCGATGAGAAGGATGTCGTAGTCCTCATCGGCGAAGCGCACGGCTTCCTTGTGGACCTTGGTGACCAGGGGGCAGGTGGCGTCGATGGTGGCGAGCTTGCGTTCGGCCGCCTCGTCGTGGACGACCGGTGCGACACCGTGCGCGGAGAACATGACGATGGATCCCTCGGGGACCTCCGCCGTCCTGTCGACGAAGATGGCGCCCTTGTTCTCCAGGGTCTTGACGACGTGCTTGTTGTGGACGATCTCGTGCCGGACGTAGATCGGCGCCCCGTACTGCTCCAGGGCCTTCTCGACGGCGATCACGGCACGGTCGACACCCGCGCAGTAGCCGCGCGGAGCGGCGAGGAGGACGCGTTTGCCGGCGCGGCGCGCGGCGTCTCCACTGGGGGTGGCGGCGGGCGACGGGCGGGACGTTGCAGTCATGCGTCCCATCGTAAGGCCGTGCACAAGAGGCGGAACGTCCTCCCTCTGCACGACACTGGTGCGTACGCGATCGAGGGAGGGACCCGGATGGCCGACAGTGGCACCGGTGGCGGTGGTGGGGCCAGGACGACCGCCGGAGCCGGGGGCGCGGGCGCCACGTCGGGCGGCGACGGGCTGCGGCGGACGCTGGGCTTCCGGGATCTCGTCGTCTACGGGCTGCTCTTCATCGCCCCCATGGCCCCCGTCGGCGTCTTCGGCACCCTCGACGCCAGGTCGCACGGCGCCGTGGCCCTGGTCTACGTGGTGGCGACCGTCGCGATGGCGTTCACGGCGTTCAGCTACGCCCAGATGGTGCGGGTCGCCCCGCAGGCCGGGTCGGTCTTCGCGTACGCGCGCAAGGGGCTCGGCGAAGGGCCCGGCTTCATCGCCGGGTGGATGGCGATGCTCGACTATCTGCTGATCCCGGCGGTGGCGTACCTCTTCGCGGGGATCGCGATGGAGGCGCTGGTGCCCTCCGTGGACCGGTGGGTGTGGACGGCGATCGCCGTGGTGGTCACGACGCTGCTCAACCTCTGGGGGGTACGGGCGGCGGCCCGCGTCGGCTTCGCGGTGCTGGCGATGGAGCTCGTCGTCCTGCTGGTCTTCGTCGTATCGGCCGTGGTGGTGCTGGTACGGGACGGGGCGACGCGCGGCTGGTGGTCGCCGTTCACGAGCGATACGGGGTTCTCCCTGGCGGCGGTCCTGGGCGCGGTGTCGGTCGCGGTGCTGTCGTACCTCGGGTTCGACGCGATCGCCTCGTTCGCCGAGGAGGTGACGGGGGGTTCGCGGCAGGTGGCGCGGGCCGTACTGCTCTGTCTGGTGCTGGCGGGCGTGCTGTTCATCGCGCAGACGTATCTGGTGGCGTTGCTGGAGCCGGTGACCTCGGCGGAGCTGGCGGCCGATCCCGCGAAGCAGGGGTCGGCGTTCTACGACGCGGTGGACACGGCGGTCGGCTCCTGGCTGCACGACCTGGTGGCGGTGAGCAAGGCGATCGGCGCGGCGTTCGCGGCGCTGGCCGGGCAGGCGGCGGCCGGCCGGCTGCTCTTCGCCATGGGCCGCGAGCGCAGGCTGCCGCACGCCCTGTCCCGTACGAGCGGGGGCGTGCCCAGGGTGGCGCTGCTGCTGGCCGCCGTGGTGACGCTGGTGGCCGCCGTGTGGGCGGCGCGGCGCCCGGACGGTCTGGACCACCTGGTCTCGGTGGTGGACGTGGGGGCGCTGACGGCGTTCGTGCTGCTGCACGCCTCGGTGGTGGGCTGGTTCGCGGTACGGCGCCGGGAGGGGCCGCCGCTCTGGTTCCCGCATGTGGTGCTGCCGGTGGTCGGGGCGGCGATCCTGATCGCGGTGATCGTGGAGGCGGCGGCCTCGGCGCAGGTGGTGGGCGCGATCTGGCTGGCCGTGGGGCTGGTGGTGCTGCTGGTGCAACGGGGGCGCGGTGGACGGACGGGCGGTACGGCGGCCGGCGGAGGCGCGGCGACGAAGTGACGTGCGCCGTGGAGCTGAGGCGGGCGACAAGCTGAGGCGGGGCGGGAACCGGGGCGTTGTCAGAGGCGGCCGATACGCTCCTCGGCATGGCACTCAACACGTCCGCGGACGCTCCGCTGCCCGTTGGTGAGGTCTCGCGGCTCATCGGCGGATGGATCGACCGCCTCGGCGCCATCTGGGTCGAGGGGCAGATCACCCAGCTCTCGCGCCGGCCGGGCGCGGGCGTCGTCTTCCTGACCCTGCGCGACCCCTCGTACGACATCTCGGTGAGCGTCACGTGCTACCGGCAGGTGTTCGACGCGATCGCGGACGTGGTGTCCGAGGGTGCGCGGGTCGTGGTGCAGGCCAAGCCCGAGTGGTACGCGCCGCGCGGGCAGCTCTCGCTGCGGGCGACGGAGATACGGCCGGTCGGGATCGGCGAGTTGCTGGTGCGGCTGGAGCAGTTGAAGCGGTCGCTGGGGGCGGAGGGGCTGTTCGCGGCCGACCGCAAGAGGCCGCTGCCGTTTCTGCCGCAGCTCGTGGGGCTGGTCTGTGGGCGGGCGTCGGCGGCCGAGCGCGACGTGCTGGAGAACGCGCGGCGCCGGTGGCCCGCGGTGCGCTTCGAGGTACGCAACACGGCGGTGCAGGGGGTCAACGCGGTGGCGCAGGTCGTCCAGGCGGTCAAGGAGCTGGACGGGCTGCCGGAGGTGGACGTGATCATCGTGGCGCGCGGCGGCGGCAGCGTGGAGGACCTGCTGCCTTTCTCGGACGAGCAGTTGATCCGGGCGGTGGCGGCGTGCCGTACGCCGGTGGTCTCCGCGATCGGGCACGAGCCGGACGCGCCGCTGCTGGATCTGGTGGCGGACGTACGGGCGTCGACGCCGACCGACGCGGCGAAGAGGACCGTGCCGGACGTGGGTGAGGAGCTGGACCGCGTCCAGGGTCTGCGCGACCGGGCGCTGCGTACGGTGCGGGGGCTGCTGGACCGCGAGGAGCGCGGGCTGGCCCACGCGCTCGCCCGGCCCGTGATGGAGCGGCCCCACCG
Source organism: Streptomyces sp. NPDC059092 (assembly GCF_042756365.1). Classification (NCBI taxonomy): domain Bacteria; kingdom Bacillati; phylum Actinomycetota; class Actinomycetes; order Kitasatosporales; family Streptomycetaceae; genus Streptomyces; species Streptomyces sp. NPDC059092. The sequence continues at coordinate 76,419 of NZ_JBHZEJ010000006.1, read as the reverse complement.
GATGGTGGAGGAGCGCGACGCCGAGGTGGCCGCGCTGGCCGACCGGAGCCGGCGGGTGCTGCGTCATCTGCTGGACCGGGCGGACTCGGAGCTGTCGCACACCCGGGCGCGGGTGGTGGCGCTGTCGCCCGCGGCGACGCTGGAGCGCGGTTACGCGGTGCTTCAGCGGCCGGACGGCACGGTCGTCCGGGCGCCGGGGGACGTCACGGCGGCCGAGGAGCTGCGGGCCAGGGTGGCGGAGGGTGACTTCACGGTGCGGGTCGTCGAGGATTGAGCGCCGCGGATTGAGCGCCGCGAAGCGAGCACGGCGGACGGAATCGTTGTCGGATCGCGCGGCCACGCGCGTACAAAGGGTGGATGACATGACGAGCAGGGACAACGCCGCGGAAGCGGTCTCCGCCACGGGCACACCGGGGTACGAGCAGGCGCGCGACGAGCTGATCGAGGTCGTACGACGGCTGGAGGCGGGCGGTACGTCGCTGGAGGACTCGCTGGCGCTGTGGGAGCGCGGCGAGGAACTGGCGAAGGTGTGCCGCCACTGGCTGGAGGGGGCGAGGGCCCGGCTGGACGCGTCCCTGGCCGAGAAGAAGCCGGAGGGGGAGCAGAAGGGCGACGGGTGAGTCGGCGGGGAGCCGGACGGGTGAGCGGGGGGGCAAAAACGCGGGGGCACGGCGGGGCGGCCGAGCGGGGCCGTGCCTGTGAAGCGGATCACCGTGTCCAGCTTTTGTTGAATGTTCACCTATTCGGCGGCTACCGTGAAACCGTCAACACCTGATCGATCCGCTCGGAAGGCCCTTCCAAGATGTCTCTTGTTATCGACCCGGCCGCCCAGGACCTCCTCTTCCGCGAGGCCCGTACCGCCAACACGTTCTCCGCGGAGCCGGTGACCGAGGAGCAGGTCCAGGCCATCTACGACCTGGTCAAGTACGGCCCCACCTCGATGAACCAGTCGCCGCTGCGGGTCGTTCTGGTCCGCTCCGCCGAGGCTCGCGGGCGGCTCGCCCCGCTGATGTCGGACGGCAACCGGGACAAGACCGTCTCCGCGCCGCTCGTCGCGATCCTGGCCGCGGACAACGAGTTCCACGAGGAGCTGCCCCAGCTCTTCCCGCACTTCCCCCAGGCCAAGGACCTCTTCGGTGACCGCTCGGCCCGCGAGCGGTCGGCCGCGCTGAACGCCACGCTCCAGGCCGGTTACTTCATCGTCGGCGTCCGCGCCGCCGGTCTCGCCGCGGGTCCGATGACCGGCTTCGACGCCGCCGGTGTCCAGAAGGAGTTCCTGGACGACGACCACACCCCGCTGATGATCGTCAACATCGGCAAGCCCGGCGAGGACGCCTGGTTCCCGCGCTCCCCCCGCCTCACCTTCGACGAGGCCGTCACCACCGTCTGAGCCGTCACGGGACAACCCGTACGAGCCCGTACAGCACAAACGATGCCGCCGCCTTGCCCGGAAGCTCCGGAACGAGCGGCGGCATCGCGTCGTCAGGGTCGTTACCGCCCCGCGCCCGCTTCCCCGCCCGCTTCCGTGCCGGGCTCCTTGCCCGACTCCTTGCCGGCCTCCAGCGCCCCGGCCATCTCGCCCAGCCGCTCGTAGGACGCGGTGCCGGTCACCACCGTCGTGGCGTCGCCGTCCGTGCGCGCCAGCGCGTCGTACTTCGGGCCCTTCCAGCGCTGCCAGGTCTCGCCCGCCACCTGCTGGGTCTCGCCGGTGTCCTCGGCCTGGTGGCTGACCTCCGCCACGAACTTCTTCGCGGGCGCCGTCGACTGCTCGACCGCCACGTACTCGCCGTCCGGAGCCAGATAGCCGAGGTGCCACGCGTTGGCGTTCTGCCGCTGGTACGAGACCGAGGTCGGCTTCCACGTCTGCGCCAGCCCCGCCGGGGCCAGCACCGGGTACGGCGCCGCGCGCCGCGCGGTCACCAGCTCGACCCGGTAGTCGACCGCCTTGACCGGAGCCGGGGTGTCGTCGTGCGGAATGAACACGTAGATCGCGGCGACGACGACCCCGATGACCGCCATCGACAGGAACATGTCCCGCACTGTCTGTCTGCCTCGCATACCTGCCACGGCACCATCGTCGCATCACCCCGTCGCGCTCATACGTGGGCCCCTCTGCTCAATTTGTCGATGTACGGATAGAGTCGTATCACCCTCTTTTCCGGTCGTCGCCGTACAGAAAGGTGCGCTCCGTTGACCGAACATCAAATTCCGTCCCCCCTTGAGGTGTCTCCCGAGGCCCCCGACCGCAACCTCGCCCTGGAGCTGGTGCGGGTCACCGAGGCCGCCGCGATGGCGGCCGGCCGGTGGGTCGGGCGCGGCGACAAGAACGGCGCGGACGGCGCCGCGGTGAACGCCATGCGCACCCTCGTCTCCACCGTCTCGATGAACGGCGTCGTCGTCATCGGCGAGGGCGAGAAGGACGAAGCCCCGATGCTGTTCAACGGTGAGGAGATCGGGGACGGCACCGGCGCCGAGGTCGACATCGCCGTGGACCCGATCGACGGCACCACCCTGAACGCCAAGGGCATGCCGAACGCCATCGCGGTGCTCGCCGCGGCCGACCGCGGCACGATGTTCGACCCGTCCGCGGTCTTCTACATGGACAAGCTGGTCACCGGCCCCGAGGCCGCCGACTTCGTGGACATCAACGCGCCCGTCGCGGTCAACATCCGCCGGGTCGCCAAGGCGAAGCGCTCCTCGCCCCAGGACGTGACGGTCGTCGTCCTCGACCGCCCCCGTCACGAGGGCATCGTCAAGGAGATCCGGGAGACCGGCGCCCGGATCAAGTTCATCTCGGACGGCGACGTGGCCGGCTCGATCATGGCCGCCCGCGAGGGCACCGGCGTCGACCTGCTGATGGGCATCGGCGGCACCCCGGAGGGCATCATCTCCGCGTGCGCCATAAAGTGCCTCGGCGGTGTCATCCAGGGCAAGCTCTGGCCGAAGGACGACCGGGAGCGGCAGCGCGCCATCGACGCGGGTCATGACCTGGACCGGGTGCTCTCCACCAACGACCTGGTCAGCGGCGACAACGTGTTCTTCGTGGCCACGGGCATCACGGACGGCGAACTGTTGCGGGGCGTGCGCTACCGCTCGGAGACAGCGACCACCCAGTCCCTGGTGATGCGCTCCAAGTCGGGCACGATCCGGCAGATCGACTCGACCCACCGGCTGTCGAAGCTCCGCGCCTACAGCACGATCGACTTCGACCGCGCCAAGTAACGTCTGCCAAGTAACGCCTGCCGCGTGGCGCCTGCCGGGCCGGGACTCGTCAGGATCCGGTACTCGCGGGACGGACTCGGCGGAAGGGGTGCCCCTCTGTGCGGCGGGGCACCCCTTCCGTCCGTTCACGTCCTCGTGTACGCGTCCCCCGTACACGCGTCCCCGCGCCGTGTCGTACTCGTACGCGCGTCCCCGCGCCGAAAGCCGGGAAAAGCCCGGAAGGGCCGGAAGCCCCCGGGCGGCGTCAGCCCGCGGCGGCGATGCGGTCGCCGGCCGGCGCCTTTCTCAGCTCCACCTCGCGCCGCCTGCGGCGCGCCAGCACCACCCGGCGCTCGGCCGCCGTCAGCCCGCCCCACACCCCGTAGGGCTCGGGTTGGAGCAGCGCGTGCTCCTGGCATTCGAGCATCACCGGACACCGGGCACAGACCCGCTTCGCGGCCTCCTCCCGCGCCAGCCTCGCGGCTGTCGGCTCCTTGGAGGGGGCGAAGAACAATCCGGCTTCGTCCCGACGGCATACAGCCTCCGAATGCCAGGGTCCGGCCTGGTCCTCCCGAGCGGGACTCCGCTGGGTCGGAAGGGCGGCCACCTGGAGGGGCTGATGCGGCAGTTGCAGCACGGTCTACTCCTGACGACGGCTTCGCGAGCGAGAGACGATGCAGCTTTCCCTACCCGCTGTGCGCACGCCTATGCACTGAGTGGCACCCAGTTCCGGCGCCCGGAACGCCGTACGGAATGCCGGACACCGCGACCCAACTGACCTCCTTTGGCCGGAAATCAGCTATCCAGGCACGCGGGCGCCGACGGCCGAGGTGTGGAAGGGCTAGCGGCCGAGGTGCTTACGGAGGGCGTCGTTGACGAGATTCGCGATCCACTTGCCGCGCTTCGGTTTGGCCTCGACATTGCCGAAGACGGAGTAGCCGTTCACCACGACCGTGGGCGCGTCCCGGTCCGGGGCCTCCAGCGTACGGACCTCGAAATTGCCGAAGACACCGTTGCCGTTGCCGCGCAGGGTGATGTTCTCCGGAACCGTGATCTCCACATTTCCGAAAATGGACGTCGCGTTGATCACGGTGACCCGCTGGCCGAAGAGTGCCTCTGTCAGATCGATCTCGACATTCCCGAAGAGCGCGAACGCGTTGACCTTGGCGCCAATACGCCAACGCCCCTTGCGCGTCGAACTGCTGAAAATCGCGATCATGTTCTCGGCGGAGGCCGCCGGGTCCTCGGGCCCGTAGCCGTACCCGCCCGCCGCGGCGCGCGCCGGTCCAGCGGCGCGGCCGTCGGCGCCGAGGGCCGGCAGGTCCCGTACCAGAGGCTCCAGTTCACCGACCGTCTTCGCCCGGTAGACGGCGTCGATCCGCTCGCCGTGCTCCTCGGCGTCCAGACGGCCCTCCGCCAGCGCCTCCCTGAGGATGTCAGCGGTCCTGTCCCGGTCGGCGTCGGAGGCGCGGAGACCCGCGGGCGCGGGCTCCGCCGGCGCGACAGGCTTCCGCTCGGCCGGCTTCTGAGGCTGCTGAGGCTGCTTTTCGAGGTCCACCTCCCCAGGGTAGCGAAACGCGATAGATCGCGACTAGGCCCTGTCCGCTGTCGGCCGCGTCGGCATGCCCGGCGCCCCCTACTGAGCCTTACCTCACAGGAGCGGTGTCGGTGGCGCGCCCTACGCTGGAGCGTGCCGCAGCCAATGGGGGCCGCGCCGCCGTCTGTCGAGTGAGGAATGGCCGTCATGCCGGAATTTGCGTACTCCGATCTGCTTCCGCTGGGGGAGGACACCACGCCCTACCGCCTGGTGACCTCCGAAGGTGTCTCCACCTTCGAGGCCGACGGGCGTACGTTCCTCAAGGTCGCCCCCGAGGCGCTGCGCACGCTCGCCGCCGAGGCGATGCACGACATCTCGCACTACCTGCGCCCGGCCCATCTCGCGCAGCTCCGCAGGATCGTGGACGACCCCGAGGCGTCCTCGAACGACAAGTTCGTGGCGCTCGACCTCCTGAAGAACGCGAATATCGCGGCGGCGGGCGTTCTCCCCATGTGCCAGGACACCGGTACGGCGATCGTGATGGGCAAGCGCGGGCAGCGGGTGCTGACCGAGGGCGGCGACGAAAAAGCCCTTTCGCACGGAATCTTCGACGCGTACACGAAGCTGAATCTGCGCTATTCGCAGATGGCCCCGCTCACCATGTGGGACGAGAAGAACACCGGCTCGAACCTGCCCGCGCAGATCGAGCTGTACGCGACCGACGGCGGCGCGTACAAGTTCCTCTTCATGGCGAAGGGCGGCGGCTCGGCCAACAAGTCGTTCCTGTACCAGGAGACGAAGGCGGTGCTGAACGAGACCTCCATGATGAAGTTCCTGGAGGAGAAGATCCGTTCGCTGGGCACGGCCGCGTGCCCGCCGTACCACCTCGCGATCGTCGTCGGCGGCACGTCGGCGGAGTTCGCCCTCAAGACCGCGAAGTACGCCTCGGCGCACTACCTGGACGAGCTGCCCGCCGAGGGCTCCCCCACCGGCCACGGCTTCCGCGACAAGGAGCTGGAGCAGAAGGTCTTCGAGCTGACGCAGCGGATCGGGATCGGCGCGCAGTTCGGCGGCAAGTACTTCTGCCACGACGTACGGGTGGTGCGGCTGCCTCGGCACGGTGCCTCGCTCCCGGTCGCGATCGCCGTCTCCTGCTCGGCCGACCGCCAGGCCGTCGCGAAGATCACCGCCGAGGGTGTCTTCCTGGAGGAGCTGGAGAAGGACCCGGCGCGCTTCCTGCCGGACACCACGGACGAGCACCTGGGCGAGGACGAAGGGGAGAACGCGGGCGGCGACGTCGTACGGATCGACCTGCGCCGCCCTATGGACGAGATCCTGGCCGAGCTGACGAAGTACCCGGTCAAGACGCGGCTCTCGCTCACCGGGCCGCTGGTGGTGGCCCGTGACATCGCGCACGCCAAGATCAAGGAGCGGCTGGACGCGGGCGAGGAGATGCCGCAGTACCTGAAGGACCACCCGGTCTACTACGCGGGCCCGGCGAAGACCCCCGAGGGGTACGCCTCCGGCTCCTTCGGTCCGACGACCGCCGGCCGCATGGACAGTTACGTGGCGCAGTTCCAGGCCGCGGGCGGCTCGAAGGTCATGCTCGCCAAGGGCAACCGCTCGAAGCAGGTGACCGACGCGTGCGACGCGCACGGCGGCTTCTACCTCGGCTCGATCGGCGGCCCCGCGGCCCGGCTGGCGCAGGACTGCATCAAGAAGGTCGAGGTCGTCGAGTACGAGGAGCTGGGCATGGAGGCGGTCTGGCGGATCGAGGTGGAGGACTTCCCCGCGTTCGTCGTCGTGGACGACAAGGGCAACGACTTCTTCACCGAGCCCGCCCCCGCGCCCACCTTCACCAGCATCCCGGTCCGCGGCCCCGGTCTCGGCTGACCGCTCGGCCGTACGGCCCGTTCCGGTGCGGGAACGGGCCGTACGGGAACACATCGGATCGGCCGGACGCTCACCTTTGACGGAGGTACGACGACGATGACGACCGATGAGAACCAGTACCGGACCGAGCACGACTCGATGGGTGAGGTACGGGTCCCCGCCCACGCCAAGTGGCGCGCGCAGACGCAGCGGGCGGTGGAGAACTTCCCCATCTCGGGCCAGCGGCTGGAACGTACGCACATCGAGGCCCTGGCCCGGATCAAGGCCGCCGCCGCCAAGGTCAACGCCGGGCTCGGGGTGATCGGCCAGGACATCGCGGACGCCATCCAGGAGGCCGCCGCCGAGGTCGCGGACGGCCGTTGGGACGACCACTTCCCGGTGGACGTCTTCCAGACGGGCTCCGGCACCTCCTCGAACATGAATACGAATGAAGTGCTCGCCACGCTCGCCACCGAGCGGCTGGGCCGGGACGTCCACCCCAACGACCACGTCAACGCCTCGCAGAGCTCCAACGACGTCTTCCCGTCCAGCATCCACGTGGCCGCGACCGCCGCGGTCACCGGCGGGCTGATCCCGGCGCTGGAGCATCTCGCCGCCTCGCTGGAGCGCAAGGCGGAGGAGTTCGCGGACGTCGTGAAGTCGGGCCGTACGCACCTCATGGACGCCACGCCCGTCACCCTCGGCCAGGAGTTCGGCGGTTACGCGGCGCAGATCCGGTACGCGGTGGAGCGGCTGGCCGCGTCGCTGCCGCGCCTGGCCGAGCTGCCGCTGGGCGGTACGGCGGTGGGCACCGGCATCAACACCCCGCCCGGCTTCTCCGCCGCCGTCATCGCCGAGGTGGCGCGCGCGACCGGGCTGCCGCTGACGGAGGCCCGCAACCACTTCGAGGCGCAGGGCGCCCGCGACGGGCTGGTGGAGACGTCCGGCCAGCTCCGTACGCTCGCCGTGTCGCTCACCAAGATCTCCAACGATCTGCGCTGGATGGCGTCGGGCCCGCGCACCGGCCTCGCCGAGATCTCCCTGCCCGACCTCCAGCCCGGCTCCTCGATCATGCCCGGCAAGGTCAACCCGGTGATCCCTGAGGCCGTCCTGATGGTCGCCGCGCAGGTCACGGGCGCGGACGCGACGATCGCCGCGGCGGGCGCCGCCGGGAACTTCGAGCTGAACGTGATGCTCCCGGTGATCGCCAAGAACCTCCTGGAGTCCGTACGCCTGCTGACGAACGTCTCGCGGCTGCTGGCGGACCGTACGGTCGACGGGATCACCGCCCACGTCGAGCGGGCCCGCGCGTACGCCGAGTCCTCGCCGTCCGTCGTCACCCCGCTGAACAAGTACCTCGGGTACGAGGCCGCCGCGAAGGTCGCGAAGAAGTCCCTGGCGGACCACACCACGATCCGCGAGACCGTCCTGGCGCTGGGGTACGTGGAGCGCGGGGAGCTCACCCTGGAACAGCTCGACGAGGCGCTGGATGTCCTGCGCATGACACACCCGTAAACGCCCGCGGTGGAGCCGGCAACGGCCCGGCACCGGCCGCGCACACCCCGTAAGATCCCTCCATGAAGGAGACGGCGGCGAACGAACACTGGGCGGCAGGCACCCAGATCCTGTGGCGGTACCGGGAGAACGCCGGGGACGGCGTGCACATCTGCCGCCCCGTCACGGTCGTGCAGGACACGGACGAACTGCTCGCGGTGTGGCTGGCACCGGGCACCCCGTGCGTCCGGCCGGCCCGCGCGGACGGCGCCCCGGTGCACCACGAGCCGCTGGCGACCCGCTACACCGCGCCGCGCACGGTCGTGCACGACCGGTGGTACGGGATGGGCGTGCTGAAGCTGGCGCGGCCCGGCGAACCGTGGTCGGTCTGGCTGTGGTGGGAGCGCGGCTGGCGCTTCCAGAACTGGTACGTGAACCTGGAGGAGCCGCGCACCCGGTGGGCCGGGGGCATCGACTCCGAGGACCACTTCCTCGACATCGAGGTCTACCCGGACCGGAGTTGGCGGTGGCGCGACGAGGACGAGTTCGCCCAGGCCCAGCGCGACGGCCTGATGCCGGCGGACCAGGCGCGGCGGGTCGAGGCGGCCGGGCGCGCGGCGATCGAGCTGATCGGCGCGTGGGGCGCCCCGTTCCGCGACGGCTGGGAGCACTGGCGCCCCGAGCCCCACTGGCCGGTGCCCCGCCTCCCGGACGGCTGGGACCGCACCCCGGCGGGGCTGACCACCTGAGCGCGGACGCGGCCCTCCCGCTGCCCCTCACGCGCCCCGGGCCCCCCTTCGAACATTTCCCTGAGTGCGTCGCCGTGACGGACGGGGGAAGGGACGGGGGAACGCGTGAAGCAACGGGTGAGGTGAAGGATGAGGTGACGGATTCGGGTCGGGGTAACCACCCCGGCGCATACGACCTCGTGAGATCCTTGATGTGCCCCCAGGGTGCAAACGTAGGATCGTCCTCCGGAACACCGCGTCCGGTCGCGTCCGGTCGCAGCCCCGTGGCATCCGTCAACGGGGTGACCCGGCAACTGGCCTGACCACCAGTCACCACACGACACAACGCAACACTGTTGACCGTTGACCGCTACGACCGCACGCCACAACGACAGTGACTCACTACGAGGGGGGTGGAGCCGTGCGCCAGGGCTGTCGCCCCGTCGAAAAGAGCGCATCGCACCCCCGGCCCGGACGGACGGAATCCCACGCGTGACGGAGCATCCCCCCTCCCACGAAGGCCGGCAGCCCCTGGTTGCCCGGCAGCAGGAACGCACACGACCGCGGCAGGAGTCCGCCGTCTCCGTGCCCCAGCCCGCGGGGCCCGCCCCGGACCCCGTCGGTACGGCCCGGCGCGAGGGGGACCGGCTGCGCTTCGTGGGGGCCGCCACCCGGCGGATCGCCCGCGGCATAGACCTGGACGAGATCGTGCTGGGCCTGTGCCGGGCGACCGTACCCACCTTCTCGGACGCCATACTCGTCTATCTGCGTGATCCGCTGCCGGTCGGCGACGAGCGTCCGGTGTCGCCGTTCGTGCTGCGGCTGCGGCGTACGGACCGGCTGCGGCTGACCGACGAGGATCCCGAGAACCCCACGGCCGGCGCCCTGCCCCCGCAGATCACCGAGGGCCTGCGGCTGCCGATCCTCGACCCGCAGTCCGACGCGATGCCGGCCGCCGAACTCTGCGAGGTCTTCTCCGGCGGCGCGCTCTCCGAGGTGCTGCGCGGGGTACGCCCGGTCTTCGGCGACTCGGCGGCGGCCCGGGCCGCGCTTGCCCGAGCTGCTCGGCGCCGACCGCATCGTCCCGACCGGGCACCGCGCGATCCTCGCGCCGCTGCGCGGCCGGCGGCGGGTCATCGGCGCGGCCGTCTTCCTGCGCCGCCCCGACCGCGCGGCCTTCGAGCCGAACGATCTGCTGGTCGCGGCGCAGCTCGCCACGCACACGGCGCTGGGCATCGACAAGGCGGTGCTGTACGGGCGCGAGGCGTACATCGCGGACGAGCTCCAGCGCACGATGCTGCCGGAGAACCTGCCCCAGCCCACCGGCGTACGGCTCGCCTCGCGCTATCTGCCGGCCGCCGAGACCGCCCGCGTCGGCGGCGACTGGTACGACGCGATCCCGCTGCCCGGCAGCCGGGTCGCGCTGGTCGTGGGCGACGTCATGGGCCACTCCATGACCTCCGCCGCGATCATGGGCCAGCTCAGGACGACGGCGCAGACCCTGGCCGGACTCGACCTGCCGCCGCAGGAGGTGCTGCACCACCTCGACGAGCAGGCGCAGCGGCTCGGCACGGACCGGATGGCGACCTGCCTCTACGCGGTGTACGACCCGGTCGCGCACCGGATCACCATCGCCAACGCGGGCCATCCGCCGCCCATACTGCTGCATCTCGGCGGCCGGGCCGAAGTGCTGCGGGTGCCGCCCGGGGCGCCGATCGGGGTCGGCGGCGTCGACTTCGAGGCCGTCGAGCTGGACGCGCCTGCCGGGGCGACGCTGCTGCTCTACACGGACGGCCTGGTCGAGTCGCGGCTGCGTGATGTGTGGACCGGGATCGAGCAGCTCAGGGAGCGGCTGGCGGCCACCGCGCAGCTCACCGGGCCCGATCACTCGCCGCCGCTGGAGGCGCTCTGCGACGATGTGCTCGACGTACTGGGACCGGGCGACCGCGACGACGACATCGCGCTGCTCGCCGCCCGGTTCGACGGGATCGCGCCGAGTGACGTGGCGTACTGGTTCCTGGAGCCGGAGGACGCCGCGCCGGGGCGGGCCAGGCGGCTGGCCCGGCGGGCGCTGGCCCGCTGGGACCTGGAGGAGCTGAGCGACGCGGTCGAGCTGCTGATCAGCGAGGTCGTGACCAACGCGGTGCGGTACGCGGAGCGTCCGGTGACGCTGCGGCTGCTCCGTACGGACGTACTGCGCTGCGAGGTGGGCGACGATTCGCCGCAGCTTCCGCGGCAGCGGCGCGCGCGGGACACGGACGAGGGCGGCCGGGGGCTGTTCCTGGTCAACCGGCTGGCACGGCGGTGGGGGGCCACCCGGCTCTCGACCGGCAAGGTGGTCTGGTTCGAGATCCCGACACGGGCGTGAGCCGTCGCGGGGCCCGCGACGCGACGCGTGAGCGGGCCCGCTCACACCTCACCGCGCGGCTCGCCCGGCACGGGCGCGCATATGTTGCCGACAAGGTGTCGTCGGGGTTAGCTGGGGCACGCGGCCAGCAGTGACCGCTGCCCCGGCCCGGGACCTGTCCGGGATCTCCCCGGCCCCCCGGCCTTGGCTCCCCGACCCCCGACGGGAGGACATCTCGTGGCCGCCTCATCCCCCAAGACGCCGTACACGACCAACAACGTCGGCATCCCGGTGGAGAGCGACGAGCACTCGCTCACCATCAGCCCCGACGGCCCCATCCTGCTCCAGGATCACTACCTCATCGAGAAGATGGCCCAGTTCAACCGGGAACGCGTCCCGGAGCGCGTGGTGCACGCCAAGGGCGCGGGCGCGTACGGCTTCTTCGAAGTGACGAACGACGTCAGCCAGTTCACCAAGGCCGACCTCTTCCAGCCCGGCCGGCGTACGGACATGCTGGCCCGCTTCTCCACCGTCGCCGGGGAGCTGGGTTCGCCCGACACCTGGCGCGACCCGCGCGGCTTCGCGCTGAAGTTCTACACGGAGCACGGCAATTACGACATGGTCGGCAACAACACGCCGGTCTTCTTCGTCCGTGACCCCATCAAGTTCCAGGACTTCATCCGCTCGCAGAAGCGCCATCCGGCGACCGGACTGCGCAGCAACGACATGCAGTGGGACTTCTGGACCCTCTCGCCCGAGTCCGCGCACCAGGTGACGTGGCTGATGGGCGACCGGGGCATCCCGAAGTCGTTCCGGCACATGAACGGCTACAGCTCGCACACCTATATGTGGGTGAACGGCGCGGGCGAGCGGTTCTGGGTGAAGTACCACTTCAAGACCGACCAGGGCATCGACTTCATCCCCCAGGCCGAGGCCGACGCGATGGCCGGCTCGGACGGTGACCACCACCGCAGGGACCTGTACGAGTCGATCGAGTCCGGGAACGCGCCGACCTGGAGCCTGAAGGTCCAGATCATGCCGTTCGAGGACGCGGCCACCTACCGCTTCAACCCGTTCGACCTGACCAAGGTGTGGCCGCACGGCGACTACCCGCTGATCGACGTCGGCCGGATGACCCTGGACAAGAACCCGGACAACTTCTTCGTCCACATCGAGCAGGCCGCGTTCGAACCGTCGAACCTGGTGCCCGGCATCGGCCCGTCCCCGGACAAGATGCTGCTCGGGCGGCTCTTCTCGTACCCGGACACGCACCGCTACCGGATCGGCCCGAACTACGCCCAGCTCCCGCCCAACCGGGCGCGCTCGCAGGTGCACTCGTACGCCAAGGACGGTCCGATGCGGTACGAGGCGTCCAGCGCGGCGATGCCGTACGCGCCGAACTCGTACGGCGGCCCGGCGGCCGACGTGGCGCGGTTCGGGGAGCCCGCCGGCTGGGCCTCGGCGGGCGAGATGGTGCGCGAGGCGTACAAGCCGCGCGCCGAGGACGACGACTGGGGCCAGCCGGGCACCATGGTGCGCCAGGTGTTCGACGACGCGCAGCGCGAGCGGCTGGTGGGGAACGTCAGCGGTCATCTCGCGCAGGGGGTGACCCGTCCCGTGGTGGACCGGGCGCTCCAGTACTGGCGGAACATCGACAAGGAGATCGGTGACCGCATCGCCAAGAAGACGAACGGCGGCTGAGCGCGCGCGGCACGCGGGAAGACGGGCGAGGGGCGGACACCCGGTGGTGTCCGCCCCTCGCCTCTGCGCTCGTGTGCGCTACTGGCCCCACGGGGGCCGTGCGGTGTTGGTCGGCCCGTCGCCGGGGAAGCCGGTCTCCCCGCCCCCGTCGGTGGGGGTCACGTCGTCGGTGGGCTCCGGGAAGATCGGCGACGTGGTGGGCGGGTCCGGGGTCCCGGGCTCACTCGTCGTGTCCGACGGCTCGGGCTCGGGCGAGGTGGTCTCGGACTCCGAGGGCGTCGGGGTCGGGGTCGGCGTCGGGGTCGGCGTGGACGGCTCGACCGTCGGGGTCGGCTTGACGGGCTCCGTGACGTCCAGGTCGAACTCCGTGCCGGAGCCGCCGTTCAGCGCGCCGCGCGTGTAGTCCGCCCAGATCCTGGCGGGGAAGCCGCCGCCGTTGGCCCGGCCGGAGTTGGCGGTGCCGGTCAGGGTGACCTGGCCGCCGCCCTCCTTGGGGGACTCGCCGAACAGCGCGACGACCGTGGTGAGCTGCGGCGTGTATCCGGCGAACCACGCGGACTTGTTGTTCTCGGAGGTGCCGGTCTTGCCCGCCGCGTCGTAGTCCGTGGTGTCGGCCTCGTGTCCCGAGCCGTTGTCGACCACGCCCTGGAGGACATGGGTGACGGTGTCGGCGGTCTCGCGGCCGACGACCTGGGTGCCGACCGGGTCGGCGAGTTCGACCGTACGGTCCTTGTGCGCCGCGGACTTGACGATCGACGGCGTGATCTTCTTGCCGTGGTTGTCGAGCGTCGCGTACACCCCGGCCATGTCCCAGGTGGAGGCGTTCATCGTGCCGAGGGTGATCGCGGGCCGCTCCGGGAAGTTCTTGTCCCGCATGCCCAGTTCCAGGGCGGTCCGCTTGACGGCGGCGGGCGTGACGTCCACGACCATCTGCGCGAAGACGGAGTTGATGGACTGGTTCATGGCGGTCTGGACGCTGACGTCGCCGTAGTCCTGGTCGTCCTCGTTCTCCGGGGCGAACGGGGTGTCGCTGCCCTCGACCGGCCGTTTGCTGGTGCCGTCGTACATGGTGCCGATGTCGATCTTCCGGCCGTCCTGGGTCCGCGAGCCGTTCTCCAGGGCGGAGGTGAGCACGAGGGGCTTGAACGTCGAGGCCGGCTGGTAGTCGGAACGGGTGGCGTTGGATATCCAGTGCTCGGTGGCGCCCGTTCCGCCGTAGAGAGCCACCACGCGCCCGGTCTTCGGGTCGACGGAGGTCGCGCCGGCCTGCACCGTCGCGTCCGTGGTGTTCTTCTTGCGGTCGATCTTGGACTCCAGCTCCCTGTCGACCGCCTTGACCAGGGACTGCTGCCGCTTCCTGTCGATGTTGAGGGTGATCGTCCAGCCGCCCCTGGCGATGTCCGCCTTGTCGACGCCCTGACGCGCCAGTTCGTCCTGCGCCGCCTCGACGAGATAGCCGGTCTGGCCCTCCATGCCGGGGGCCGCCTTGGGCTCCCGCGGTACGGGGAACTTCAGCCCGGAGCGCTCGGAGGCGTCCAGCCAGTGCTGTCCGACCATGTTGTCGAGCACGTAGTTCCACCGCTCGGTGACGAGCTTCTTGCCGTTGGCGGTGGCCTCGGACCAGTTGTACTGGTTGGGAGCCTGGAGCAGCGAGGCGAGGTACGCGCCCTGCGCGACGTTCAGCTTCGACGCGTCGACGCCGTAGTACGCCTGGGCCGCGGCCTGGATGCCGTACGCGCCCCGCCCGTAGTAGCTCGTGTTGATGTAGCCGGCGAGGATCTCTTCCTTCTTCTTCTGCCGGTCCACCTTCAGGGAGATCACCAGCTCCTTGAGCTTGCGGGTGACAGTCTGGTCCTGGTTCAGGTAGTAGTTCTTGACGTACTGCTGGGTGATGGTCGAGCCGCCCTGCCTGCCCTTGCCGGAGAGGGTGTTGACGACGCCGCGGGCCGTGCCCTTCAGGTCGATGCCGTTGTCCTTGTAGAAGGACTTGTTCTCGGCGGCGACGAAGGTGTGCTGGACCTGCTTGGGGATCTTCTCCAGGCCGACGATCTCGCGGTTGACCTGTCCCGTACGGGCGAGGATCGTGCCGTCGCTGTACTTGTAGACGTTGCTCTGCATCTCGGCCTGCGCGTTGACGCTCGGCACCGGGACGACCAGATAGAGCACGAACAGCCCGCCCATGCCGAGCAGGCAGAGGACGAAGAAGGTTCCGAGGAGTTTCCGCAGCGTGAAGATCCGGCGTATGCCGCTCTTCCTGCCTGTCCGGCCCGTCCGGCGCGCGTCCCGCTGCCGGGCCAGTCTCTCGTCCGCTCGGCCCATCGCCGTGTCGCTCCGCTCTCGTGTCAGGTCACCTGTCGGGTCGTCCGTACGGACTCGTTCACGGCGCTCCCCCACCGGAATCAGCTCAGAAAGCTAACACCGGCACCTGTGACAAAGGCCAACTGATCCGGTCTTTTGGGACGTGACAATCAGCACCCATCCCACTGGAACCGACTCCCCGGAGCGCCAAAGGGTTGCCGGAAGAGATAATGTGTAATCACAATGCTAGCCACCGCCTCCCGGCGGGACGGATCGGAAACGGGGAACGAACATGGCCTCCACCAGCACACGTACCGGCACACCCGGCGCGCGGGACACCGCGGGAACCGCCGACGGCGCACCGGAGATTCCCGAGCCACAGGTGAGGGAATTCGCGGCGCGCAGCATCGGCGGCGGGCTCGCGCTCCTCCTCGGACTGCTCGGCGTCGTCGTCGGCGTGGTCCTGGTCGTCGCGGGCGCCGCGGCCGGCTCGGGCGGGACGAAGGCGATATTGATCGTCGCCGGCGCCCTCGTCGTGAGCGGCGCGCTCTTCGCGATGGGCGGACTGAACATGGTCGCGCCGGGCGAGGCCCGGGTCGTCCAGCTCTTCGGCCGCTACCGCGGCACGATCCGCACCGACGGACTGCGCTGGGTGAACCCGCTGACCTCGCGCACCGAGATCTCGACGCGGGTACGGAACCACGAGACGGCCGTCCTCAAGGTCAACGACGCCTACGGCAACCCGATCGAGCTGGCGGCGGTCGTGGTCTGGAAGGTCGAGGACACCGCGCGGGCGACCTTCGAGGTGGACAACTTCCTGGAGTTCGTCTCCACCCAGACCGAGGCGGCCGTACGGCACATCGCCATCGAATACCCGTACGACGCCCACGAGGAGGCCGGGCTCTCGCTGCGCGGCAACGCCGAGGAGATCACCGAGAAGCTCGCCGTCGAGCTGCACGCCCGGGTGGAGGCGGCCGGTGTCCAGATCATCGAGTCCCGCTTCACGCATCTCGCGTACGCGCCCGAGATCGCCTCGGCGATGCTCCAGCGCCAGCAGGCGGGCGCCGTCGTCGCGGCCCGCCGGCTGATCGTGGACGGCGCGGTCGGCATGGTCGAGGCGGCCCTGACCCGGCTCACCGAGCAGGACATCGTCGAGCTGGACGCGGAGCGCAAGGCGGCGATGGTGAGCAATCTGCTGGTCGTGCTCTGCGGGGACCGCGCCGCGCAGCCGGTCGTGAACACGGGCACGCTCTACCAGTGACCGGCCCCGAACGCCCAGAACACCCCGAGCGGGGGCCCGACCGGAACCGCGGGCCGGGCCGGAGTCCGGGTCCGGGTCCGGGTCCGGGTCCGGGTCCGGGTCCGGGCCAGAGTCCGGGTCCGGGCCAGAGTCCGGGTCCGGGCCAGAGTCCGGGTCCGGGCCAGAGTCCGGGCCCGAGCCAGAGTCCGGGCCCGAGCCAGAGTCCGGGCCCGAGCAGCAGGCCGGAGCGCAAGCAGGTGCTGCTGCGGCTGGACCCGACGGTGTACGACGCGCTGGCGCGCTGGGCCTCCGACGAACTGCGCAGCGCCAACGCGCAGATCGAGTTCCTGCTCCGCCGCGCCCTGGCCGAGGCGGGCCGGCTCCCGGGCAACGCGGCCCCCATCCCGCGCCGGGGCCGGCCGCCCAAGGCCCGGCCGGAGCCGGAGGAGACCGAGTAGGCGGTACGGGGCTTCGGCGCCCTTCGAGGAGCCCCGCAGCCCCGTACCGAGGCCCCGGACCCCCTCTATACACACGCTGTAGAGTGCGCCCCATGTCAATCGGCCACACCCTCCTCGGGCTCCTGGAATCGGGCCCGCGCCACGGCTACGACCTCAAGCGGGCCTTCGACGACCAGTTCGGCCAGGACCGTCCCCTCCACTACGGGCAGGTCTACGCGACCATGTCCCGGCTGCTGAAGAACGGGCTCGTCGCCGTCGACGGCGTCGAGAGCGGCGGCGGCCCCGAGCGCAAGCGGTACGCCATCACCGACGCCGGCGTCATCGACGTCGAGCACTGGCTCGGCCGGCCGGAGAGCCCGCAGCCGTACCTCCAGTCGACCCTCTACACGAAGGTCGTCATCGCGCTGCTCACCGGCCGCAGCGCCCAGAGCCTGCTCGACGCCCAGCGCGCCGAACACCTGCGGATGATGCGCGGCCTGACCGCCCGCAAGCGCGACGGCGACTTCGCCGACCAGCTCATCTGCGACCACGCGCTCTTCCACCTCGAAGCCGATCTGCGCTGGCTCGAACTGGTCGCGGCGCGGCTGGACCGGCTCGCCACGGAGGTCAGGCCGTGACGCACGCCCCCGCCGGGTCCCTGCTCGTCGCCCGCGCACTGTGCAAGGCGTACGGCCCGACCACCGCCCTCGACGGCGCGGCGTTCTCCGTCCACCCCGGCGAGGTCGTCGCCGTCATGGGCCCGTCGGGCTCCGGGAAGTCGACCCTGCTGCACTGCCTCGCCGGGATCGTCCTGCCCGACTCGGGCACGGTCACCTACCGGGGCCGCGACCTGGCCGGTATGACCGACGCCGAGCGCTCCGCCCTGCGCCGTACCGAGTTCGGCTTCGTGTTCCAGTTCGGACAGCTCGTACCGGAGCTGACGTGCGTGGAGAACGTGGCGCTGCCGCTGCGCCTCGCCGGTGCCCGGCGCAAGGACGCGGAGCGTGCCGCGCTGGAGTGGCTGGAGCGGCTGGAGGTCGCCGACGTGGCGGCCAAGCGGCCCGGTGAGGCCTCCGGCGGGCAGGGCCAGCGCGTGGCGGTCGCCCGCTCCCTGGTCACCACACCGCGCCTGATCTTCGCGGACGAGCCGACCGGGGCGCTGGACTCCCTCAACGGCGAGCGGGTGATGGAGCTGCTGAGCGAGGCGGCCAGGTCCACCGGCGCGGCCGTCGTCCTGGTCACGCACGAGGCGCGGGTGGCCGCGTACTCGGACCGCGAGATCGTCGTGCGCGACGGCAGGACGCACGACCCGGACCACGCCCTCGCGTACGAGCCGGAGCGCTCCCCCACGTACGGCCCGGGCCGCACCGGATGACCGTTCAGGCCCGGCCCGCGCCCCCCGCCCGGCCCGCGATCCCGCCCGCTCCCCCGGGCCGCCTCCGGCGCTGGGCGCGCGATCTGGCGCTGGGCGTACGGTTCGCGGCGGCCGGCGGGCGCGAGGGCTGGACCCGTACGGCCCTGACCGCCCTCGGGGTCGGCCTCGGGGTCGCCCTGCTCTTCTTCGCCGCGTCCGTACCGCACATGATCGACGCACGGACCGAGCGGGCGGACGCGCGCACCACCGTCTACCGGACGGACTTCACTCCGGTCCCGCGCTCGGACGCGACGCTCGTCCACCTCGACGTGTCCACCGCGTACCGCGGCGACACCGTCCGCGGCGAACTGCTCCGCGCCGACGGCGCCCGTCCGCCGAAACCGCCCGGCGTCACCGAACTCCCGCGCCCCGGCGAGATGGTGGTCTCCCCCGCCCTGCGGGACCTGCTCGGCTCGCCCGGAGGCGCGGGGCTGAAGCAGCGGCTCGGCCACCGGATCGGCGGCACGATCGGCGACGGCGGCCTGAGCGACCCGTCCGAACTCGTCTTCTACGCGGGCAGCGACACCCTCACCCCGGCCAAGGGCGGGGAGAGGACGGCCGGTTACGGCTCCACCACCGACCTCGGGAAACCGGACGGGACGCTGGTGTCGCTGATCACCCTGATCTGTGTCGTCCTGCTGGTCCCGGTGACCGTCTTCATGGCCACCGCCGTACGCTTCGGCGGCGAGCGCAGGGACCGCAGGCTCGCCGCGCTGCGGCTGGTGGGCGCCGACATCAGGACGACACGGCGCATCGCCGCCGGGGAGGCCCTGTTCGGGGCGGTCCTCGGACTGCTGACCGGCGTCGCGCTCTTCCTGGCGCTGCGCCGGCTCGCGGGCGGGATCCAGGTGTGGAACGTCAGCGCGTTCCCCGCGGACATCGTGCCCGTGCCCGCGGTCGCCACGCTGATCGTGGTGGCCGTACCGGCCCTGGCGGTCGCCGTGACGCTCCTCGCGCTGCGCGCGGTCACCATCGAGCCGCTGGGCGTCGTACGGGACACCGGGCCCCGCAGGCGCCGGCTGTGGTGGCGGCTGCTCCTCCCGGCCGTGGGCCTCGCCGTCCTGATCCGGACGCGGACGGTGGCGGACACCGCGCACCGCCCGGGGGACGACATCGCGTACGTCGCCCCCTACTCGATCGCGGTCGGCGCCGCCCTGCTGCTCGTCGGACTGACCGCCCTGGTGCCCTGGCTGGTCGACGCCGCGGTGGCCCGGCTCCGCGGCGGGCCCGTGTCCTGGCAGCTCGCCGTGCGCGGGCTCCAGCTCAGCAGCGGTGCGGCGACGCGTGCGGTGGGCGGGATCACCGTGGCGGTCGCGGGCGCCACCGCCCTCCAGATGCTGTTCGCCGGCGTCCACCAGGACTTCCTCGGCACCACCCGGTCCGACGCGGCCCGCGCGCAGCTCGCCGTCGACGCCCCGTACGGCGATCCGGCGCTGGCCGCCCGGCTGACCGACGACTTGGGGGCCCTGCCGGATGTCCGGACGGTCCTCGCCGTCACCCAGAAGTACGTGGTCAGGCCGGGCGCCGTACCGGAGGGGGAGATCCAGCCCACCACCACCCTGACGGTCGCCTCCTGCGCCACCCTGCGCAGGCTCGCGGCGCTGCCGTCCTGCCGCGACGGGGACACCTTCGTCGCCCATGTCCCCGGGAACGGGGAACAGAACGACTGGGCCGACGAGACGGCCCGTCCGGGCAAGCCGGTCGACCTCAACACCAGCTCCGGGAGGGACGGTTCGAAGCCGCGCCTGTGGACCCTGCCCGCGTCGGCCCGTACGGTACGGGCGCTGCCGAGCCTCCACGGCGAACCGGATACGGGCATCCTCGCCACCCCCGCCGCGGTCGACGCGCGTCTGCTGACCGAAGCGCGGACCCGCGCCGTACTGCGGATGGCCGACCGGAGCCCCGCCGCCGAGGAGCGGGTACGCGCCGCCGCCGCCCGGGTGGACCTGTCCCTGCTGGTGTCGAGCTCCGAGGTGATCGAACGGGACAAGGCGTACGACAGCGCGCGGACGGCCCTGCTGGTCGCCGGTACGGCCACGATGGCGGTGATCGCCCTGTCCCTGCTGGTCGCGCAGATCGAGCAACTGCGCGAGCGCCGGCGCCTCCTGTCGGTCCTGGCCGCCTTCGGCACCCGGCGCTCCACCCTCGCCTGGTCGGTGCTCTGGCAGACCGCCATACCGGTGGTGATCGGCACGGCCGTGGCGACGGTGGGCGGGCTGGCCCTGGGCGTCGTCATGCTGGACATGGTGGGCAAGCCGCACACGGGCTGGTGGGCCTGTCTGCCCCTGGCCGGCGCGGGCGCGGGGGCCATCCTTCTGGTGACGGCGGCCACGCTGCCCGCGCTGTGGCGGCTGACCCGGCCGGAGGGCCTGCGCGCCGAATGACGGCCCGGCGGGCGCCTCAGCCGGCCGCCCGCCGCTGCCCGGGCACGGGGTCCCGCGGGGCGTCCCGTGCGGGGTCCTGGACGGGGTCCCGCGGGGCGTCCCGTACGGGACGGGGCGCGGCCACCCGTACGGGAAGGTCCCGCAGCGCCGCCCGGAGCGCTTCCGCGAACGTCGTGAACTCCTCGCCGCGGGCCGCGCCCGTGCGCATGGCCAGGGCGATCCGGCGCGAGGGGGCCGGTGCTTCGAAGCAGGCCGTGGCCAGTCGGCCGCTCCGGCCCGTCTCGACCTGTACGGCCGTACGGGGCAGCAGCGTCACGCCCAGGCCGCCCGCGACGAGTTGGACCAGGGTGGAGAGGCCCGCCGCGGTGGTCGTCGCCGGGATGCCGTCCGTGCGGCCCGCCTCACGGCAGATGTCCAGGGCCTGGTCGCGCAGGCAGTGGCCCTCGTCCAGGAGCAGCAGCGGCAGCTCGCGCAGCGCCTGGCGGGGCAGGTCGTGGCGGCCGGCCAGGGGGTGGCCGTCCGGTGTCACCAGGACGAAGTCCTCGTCGAACAGAGGCAGTTCGGTGACGGCGGGCTGGCCGAGCGGTACGGCGAGCAGCAGCAGGTCCAGCCGGCCCGCGGTCAGTCCTTCCAGCAGGGACGCGGTCTGCTCCTCGTGCACCTGGAGATCCAGTTCCGGATAGCTCCCGTGCGCCAGCCGCAGCACCGTCGGCAGCAGGTAAGGCGCCACGGTGGGGATGACCCCGAGCCGCAGTATCCCGGTGAAGGGGGCGCGTACGGCCTCGGCCTCGTCGAGCAGCGCGCCCACCTCGCGCAGTACGGCGGCGGCGCGGTCCGCGAGTCGTTCGCCCGCCGGGGAGAGCAGTACCTTACGGGTCGTACGTTCCACGAGTTGGACGCCGAGGATGTCCTCCAGCGCCGAGAGCGCGCCGGAGAGCGCGGGCTGGCTCATCCCGATGGCCGCGGCGGCGTCACGGAAGTGGAGATGCTCGGCGACGGCCGCGAAGGCGCGCAACTGGGACAGGCTGGGCTGTTTCCCCCGCTGGGGAACTGACATGACGGCCACTGATAGGTACCTCCGATCACGGCGACCGAGTCTAGCTATTTCTGTGATCAATGCCGAATGTGCCACCATCAGTGATACGCCCAACCCCCTGGAAAGCCTCAAAAGGTACTTTCCTCCCTTGCAAGGAGAGCGCGTGCTCACTGTTGGTGACAAGTTCCCCTCGTTCGAACTGACCGCCTGCGTCTCGCTGGAGAGCGGCAAGGAGTTCGCGACGATCGACAACAAGACGTACGAAGGCAAGTGGCGCGTCGTCTTCGCGTGGCCCAAGGACTTCACCTTCGTGTGCCCGACGGAGATCGCGGCCTTCGGCCGGCTGAACGACGAGTTCGCCGACCGCGACGCCCAGATCCTCGGCTTCTCCGGCGACTCCGAGTTCGTGCACCACGCCTGGCGCAAGGACCACCCGGACCTGACCGACCTGCCCTTCCCGATGCTCGCCGACTCCAAGCACGAGCTGATGCGCGACCTGGGCATCGAGGGCGAGGACGGTTTCGCGCAGCGCGCGGTCTTCATCGTCGACCCGAACAACGAGATCCAGTTCACGATGGTGACCGCCGGTTCCGTGGGCCGTAACCCCAAGGAGGTCCTGCGGGTTCTGGACGCGCTCCAGACCGACGAGCTGTGCCCGTGCAACTGGACCAAGGGCGAGACGACGCTCGACCCCGTCAAGCTCCTGTCGGGCGAGTGATCCGCGATGTCACTCGATGAGCTGAAGTCGGCGCTGCCGGAGTACGCCAAGGACCTGCGGCTGAACCTCGGTTCGGTCATCGGCAACAGCGAGCTGCCGCAGCAGCGGCTCTGGGGCACGGTGCTGGCCTGCGCGATCGCCTCGCGCTCCCCGCGCGTGCTGCGCGAGCTGGAGCCGGAGGCCAGGGAGAACCTGAGCGCCGAGGCGTACACCGCCGCCAAGTCCGCCGCCGCGATCATGGCGATGAACAACGTCTTCTACCGGACCCGGCACCTGCTGTCGGACCCGGAGTACGGGACGCTCCGGGCCGGTCTGCGGATGAACGTCATCGGCAAGCCGGGCGTGGAGAAGGACGACTTCGAGCTGTGGTCGCTCGCCGTCTCCGCCATCAACGGCTGCGGCCAGTGCCTCGACTCGCACGAGCAGGTGCTGCGTGCGGCGGGCGTGGACCGCGAGACGGTCCAGGAGGCCTTCAAGATCGCCGCGGTGATCCAGGCGGTCGGTACGACGCTGGACGCCGAGGCGGTCCTCGCGGAGACCGTTTCCGCGTAACCGCACACGCCTGAGACGCGCTTCGCCCCGCCGGACCCTCACAGGTCGGGCGGGGCGAAGCCATGTCCCGGGTCCGGCCCGGCTTCCCGTCACTCCTTGAGCGCGGCCATCAGGGCTCTCATGTCCTCGCTCAGGAGTTCATCCGGGGCCGTCTCCCGCGTCCGCGACGGCGGGGGAGGCCGAGGGCCGCGGGGAGGCCGGGGCCGGCTCGTCGGAGGGGTCCGAAGCCGATGCCGGGGCCGGGGCCGGGGCCGATGCAGGAGCCGGAGCCGGAGTCGGCGCGATGGTGTGGGCCGTCGCGCCGTGTGGCGGAGGTGCGTTCCTCAGCTCCTTCTCCTGGCTGTACGCGCGGAGGTAGCCGACGACCGTGTTGGTGACCGCCACCAGCGGCACCGCCACCACCGCCCCGCCGATGCCCGCTACCAGACCGCCGACGGCGACCGCGAGGACGACGGCCAGGGCGTGCACCCGTACGGCCCGGCCCAGGATGAAGGGCTGGAGCACATGGCCCTCGATCTGCTGCACGCCGAGGACGACGAGGAGCACCATCAGCGCGGTGAACACGTCCTGCGTGACCAGCGCCACGACCACGGCGAGCGCGCCCGAGATGACCGCGCCGACCAGCGGGATGAACGCGCCGAGGAAGATGATGACCGCGAGCGGCACGGCGAGCGGGACATCGAGGAAGTAGATCCCCAGGCCGATGAAGATCGCGTCGATCAGCGCCACCAGGACCGTGCCGCGCACATACGCGGTGAGTGTGTTCCAGGCGCGCGGTCCGGCGCCCGCGACGCCCTCACGGGCCTGGGCGGGGACGAGCTTGAGCGACCAGTTCCAGATCGTGCGGCCGTCGTACAGCAGGAAGAGAGTCGAGAAGATGGCGAGGAACACGCCGGTCAGCAGCTCGACGATGACGGTCACGCCCTGGAGTCCGGCGGACGTGATCGCCTCGGTGTTGGTCCCGACGGCATCGCTCAGCGTCTTCGCGATGCCGTTGATCTGGTCCTCGGTCACATGGAACGGGCTGTCGAGCAGCCACCGCTTCAGCTCGTCGATGCCGTCCGTGACCCGGTTGGAGAGATCGTCGATGTTCTCCATGACCTGCCACACCACGAACCAGCCGACCAGCCCCATCAGCACGAATCCGGAGATCGCGGTGAGGGCGGTGGCCAGCCCGCGGGGCACTCCGTACCCCCTGAGCCAGGCGACGGTCGGCTGGAGCAGCGCGGTGATCAGCAGGCCGACGACAAAGGCCATCACGACGAGTTGCAGGGAGCTGATGACCCGCATCAGCACCCAGAGCAGCCCCCCGAGGACCAGCAGCCGCCAGGCCGCCTCGCCCGCGACGCGCATCCCCCAGGGGATGGCGGTGGCGGGGTCGGGTTCGGGGGCGGCCGTCGCGGTGGGGGCGGCCTCGGGAGGAGCGGGAACGGGAGTGGCGGAGGGGGCGTGCGCGGGGGGCGGCGGGACGCTGTCCCGTACGCCCCCGGCCGTGGTCCCCTCGTCGGCCTCGGTCTGGCGCTGATCGAGGCGCTCACCCATGCGGGTCAGCTCCGCACCCACCTGACCGAGCCACGCTGGCAGTCTTGACATGAAGCTTCCACTTCCCCCCGTCTTGCTCTCCACGCCCACTCCCCGGAGCCTGCTCGATAAGAACCGTACAGGGGAGAAGCCCCCCACCGTAGGACGGCGGGGGGCTTCCCGGGGTTGAGCGCCGAGCGGGCGGGCGTTCGGCGGCCAGGCCTAGTAGTAGTTGTTGGCCTGCCAGAACGACCAGGCGCCGCAAGGGCTCTTGTACCGGTCGTTCATGTAACCGAGGCCCCACTTGATCTGGGTGGCCGGGTTGGTCTGCCAGTCGGAACCCGCCGACGACATCTTGCCCGCCGGGAGCGCCTGGACCAGGCCGTACGCGCCCGAGGACGGGTTCTGCGCCTTGTAGTTCCAGGTCGACTCGTGGTTCACGATGTTGCTGAAGCACTGGAACTGGTCCGCGGGGACGATGGACCGGGCGATGGCCTGGACCTCGGCGACCGTGTACGAGCTCTGCTGCGGGAAGGAGCCGGTCGTGGAGGTGGAACGCGTCTCGCTGCGGCTCGCGCGCTCCTCGGCGTCCTTCTTCTTCTTCTCCTCGGCGGCCTTCTTCTCCGCCTCGGCCTTGTCGTCGGCCGCCTGCTTCTTCGCCTGGGCGTCCTTCGCGGCCTGGATACGGGCCGACTCCTCGGCGGACTTCCGCGCCGTGGTGTCGGCGGCGGCGGCCTGGGCGTCCGCCTGCTGCGTCAGCGAAGCGGTCTGCACCTGGGCCTGCTGGCCCGCGGGGATTTCTGCGAGGAGCGTCATGTCCGCCGCGGTCGCCTCGAAATTGTCGCCCGAGGTCTGGGGGTCGCCCGAGGCAACACCCACGACAGCGCCGACGGTGGTGACCGCGGTGGCAGAAGCCACGGCAAATCCCCGGACCGAGATCCGGCTCACACGGTGTCCTTCCAGCATCGCCCGCCTACGTGACCTCGCGGGCGCGATCGTGCCCCTGGCACTGGTCTCCGTACAACGTGGGTCACGGGAGACACGGGCCCGGTGGGCAACCCCCTTGCGGGGAGTGCCGCGTGGTACGCGGGCGGCATGCGGCGGCAGTTGTGGAGTTGTGTGGTGCCGCACCCTGATGGTGCGTGTGTGCCGCATGCGGGGGCCTGACGGAAGCAAGACTCTGCCGGAAGGTAACGCCGGGAGGCAATTCTTCGTTGCGTGGGAAAGCTCACACGCCGTTTGCCTCAGCAGTTTCAAGGAAATAGGAGCGCGGCACAGCGCCGCCCGGCTAAGCTCTTCGGCTTCGCCGGGCGGCGCCAAGTGTGGTGATACGAGGTCAGATCTGGCCGTCCTCCAGCATTTCGGTCACGAGCGCGGCGATCTGCGAGCGCTCGGAGCGGGTGAGCGTGACATGCGCGAAGAGCGGATGGCCCTTCAGCTTCTCGACGACGGCGACAATTCCGTCGTACCGGCCCACCCGGAGATTGTCGCGCTGGGCGACGTCATGGGTGAGCACCACGCGGGAATTGGCCCCGATCCGGGACAGAACGGTCAGCAGAACGTTCCGTTCGAGGGACTGGGCCTCGTCGACGATGACGAACGCGTCATGCAGGGAACGGCCGCGGATATGCGTGAGCGGCAGCACCTCCAGCATGCCGCGCCCCAGCACCTCCTCGATCACGTCCCGGCCCGCGACCGCGGAGAGCGTGTCGAAGACCGCCTGCGCCCAGGGGCTCATCTTCTCGGCCTCGGAGCCGGGCAGATAGCCCAGCTCCTGGCCGCCGACCGCGTACAGCGGCCGGAAGACCATCACCTTCTGGTGCTGTCTGCGCTCCAGGACCGCCTCCAGGCCCGCGCAGAGGGCCAGCGCCGACTTTCCGGTGCCCGCCCGGCCGCCCATCGAGACGATGCCGACCTCCGGGTCGAGGAGGAGGTCGAGGGCGATGCGCTGCTCGGCGCTGCGGCCGTGCAGCCCGAAGGCCTCACGGTCGCCGCGTACGAGCCGGACATTGCCGTCGGAGGTGATGCGGCCGAGCGCCTTGCCGCGCTCGGACTGGAGCACCAGGCCGGTGTGGACCGGCAGATCGCTCACCTCGGGCACATAGAGCTTCTCCTCCGTGAAGAGCAGGTCCACCTGGTCGGCGGCGAGCGTCACCTCGCTCATCCCCGTCCAGCCGGAGGCGTCGGTGATGGCGAGCTCGGCGCGGTACTCCTCGGCGAGGAGACCGACCGACGACGCCTTGATGCGCAGCGGCAGGTCCTTGGAGACGACCGTGACGTCGTACCCCTCGGCCTGGAGGTTGCGCGCCACCGCGAGGATCCGTGAGTCGTTGTCCCCCAGACGGAAGCCGGCGGGCAGGATGCCGGGATCTGAGTGGTTGAGCTCGACGCGCAGCGTGCCGCCCAGGTCGCCCAGCGGAATCGGGGCGTCGAGACGGCCGAAACGGATGCGGAAGTCGTCCAGCAGGCGCAGCGCCTGCCGGGCGAAGTAGCCGAGTTCCGGATGGTGCCTCTTGGCCTCCAATTCCGTGATCACCACGATCGGGAGCACTACTTCGTGCTCCTCGAAGCGGGACATGGCATTCGGGTCGGCCAGCAGGACGCTGGTGTCGAGAACGTAGGTGCGCCTGTCGGGCATGCGGCGCTTTGTGCTGGTCACCACGGAAGGACGTACCCCCTCGGATGAGGTCGGGGTTGCGACGGCGTCGCGGGCGGGTGGGCCGGGCTCGGGCCCCATGCGCGGGCCGAGCGCCGGCCCTCCATGTCGCCCGTACGACGTGGCGCACGGTCGTCCTGGTGCAAAGGGCCTCCCGGGCGGACGGCCCCATGCCGTCCGCTGAGATGCGATGTCCACGGACCTGTCTTTTCGGACATCGACCTGGGGGAGGTATTCCCTCGAACACGCGCCGCCATGCCACGGCATACGGCGGACGGTGGGTGAACCGTGGGTGAAGTGCCCTGGGCCCGCGGCCGGCAGGGCCGGATCAGGGGCCGGACGGGGCGCGCGGGGGCGGGGCGGGCACCTGGCCGAAACGGGTGCCACGACGGTACGGAGGCCTTGCGGGGTACGGGGAAGGTCAGCTTCCGTAGCGGCGGTGGCGAGCCGCGTAGTCACGCAGGGCGCGCAGGAAGTCGACCTTACGGAAGGCGGGCCAGAAGACTTCGCAGAAGTAGTACTCCGAATGGGCGCTCTGCCACAGCATGAAGCCGGAGAGACGCTGTTCCCCACTGGTACGGATGACCAGGTCGGGATCGGGCTGGCCGCGCGTGTAGAGATGGGACGAGATCAGGTCGACATCGACGATCCCGGCCAGTTCCTCGAAGGAGGTGCCCTTGCTCGCGTGGTCCATCAGCAGGGAGCTGACCGCGTCGGCGATCTCCTGCCGGCCGCCGTAGCCCACGGCGACATTGACGAGTATTCCCTTGTTGCCCATGGTGGCCTGTTCGGCCTCCTTGAGCACGGTCTGCGTCTGGGCGGGCAGCAGGTCGAGCGTGCCGACGTGGTGCACCCGCCAGCGGCCGTCGGCCGCGAGGTCACGGACCGCGTTCTCGATGATGGCGACGAGCGGGGCCAACTGGTCCTGGGGTCGGTCGAGGTTGTCGGTGGAGAGCATCCACAGGGTGACGACCTCGACCTTGGTCTCGGAGCACCAGCCGAGCAGTTCCTGGATCTTGCTGGCACCGGCCTTGTGGCCCTGCTCGGCCGTGCCGCCGGAGGCCTTCGCCCAGCGACGGTTGCCGTCCAGGATGACGCCGATGTGCTTCGGCACCTGGTCGTGGTCGAGGCGGCCTTCCACCCGGCGCGCGTAGAGCCGATACACCAGGTCGCGCACGTTCACTGAGTCCACCCTCTCGATTCCGTGGGGACCGGCGCGTCCGCTGGCGGGATCCTGGGGCCGGCCCGGGGACCCCGAAGCCGTCACAGTACTGCGGACCCCGGGCGGTCTCCCAACCCGGTCTGTCACAAGTCCGTGATAAGGAGGGAAGCATGACCAATTCTCCCTCTTATCTCGCGGCCGACGACCGGTACGGCTCCATGGAGTACCGCCGCAGCGGGCACAGCGGCCTGAAACTTCCCGCGATCTCGCTCGGCCTCTGGCACAACTTCGGCGACGACCGGACGCTCGGTTCGCAGCGCGCGATCCTGCGCCGCGCCTTCGATCTCGGCGTCACCCACTTCGACCTGGCGAACAACTACGGGCCCCCGCCGGGGTCGGCCGAGCTGAATTTCGGCAAGATCTTCGCGCAGGATTTCTCGGCCTACCGGGATGAACTCATCATTTCGACCAAGGCCGGATATCTGATGCATCCCGGCCCCTACGGCGAATGGGGTTCCCGTAAGTACCTGCTGTCGTCGCTGGACGCCTCCCTGAAGCGGATGGGTCTGGACCACGTCGACATCTTCTACTCCCACCGCTTCGACGCGAACACTCCCCTTGAGGAGACGATGGGGGCGCTGGCCTCGGCCGTCCGGCAGGGGAAGGCGCTGTACGCCGGGGTCTCGTCGTACACCGCGGAGCAGACCGCCGAGGCGGCGCGGCTGCTGAAGGAGATGGGCGTGCCCGCCCTCATCCACCAGCCCTCGTACTCGATGATCAACCGCTGGACGGAGAGCGACGGGCTGCTGGACACGCTGGAGACGGCGGGGATGGGGTGCATCTCGTTCGCGCCACTCGCCCAGGGGCTGCTGACGGGCAAGTATCTGAAGGGCGTTCCGGAGGGGTCCCGGGCCAGCCAGGGCAAGTCCCTCGACCCGGGTCTGCTCTCGGACGAGGTGGTACGGCGGCTGCGCGGGCTGGACGAGATCGCCCGGCGCCGGGGCCAGTCGCTGGCACAGCTCGCGCTGGTGTGGGTGCTGCGTGATCCGCGGATGACCTCGGCGTTGATCGGCGCGTCCAGCGTGCGGCAGCTGGAGGAGAACATCGCGGCGCTGTCCGCGCCGAAGCTGTCTGCGGAGGAGCTGGAGGAGATCGACGGCTTCGCCGTGGACACGGCGGGCACCAACATCTGGGCCGGTCGAAGCTGACATTCCGTGACGCCCGGGGCTGACACGCTGTGAGCGCCCGGAATGCGCGCGGTCCGCGCGCCGGGGTGAGCGCCGGGGTGGCGAACCGGGCGGCGGAGAGCCCGTACGGGAGCCGGGAGCGGCCGGGACGGGGCCGGGGCGGGCGTCCCGGGCCTGATCGGGATCCGGCCCGAACCTGGGCCGGATCTGTCCCGGATCTGTCCCGGACCTGGACTGGACCTGGAGCGAACGCGGACCGACCCGAGGACGGGACGAGGACCGGCCGAAGCCGGAAACGGAACGAGGGCCTGTCGGCGTCTCCCGCCCCGGTCCGGTGACCGAACCGGTGACCGGACCGGGACAGAAAACGGGCCGGTCCGTGGGGGGGGATACGGACCGGCCCGAGGGGGGGTTCCACCATAACCCTTCGTGAGGGATCGTGGGGCCCCTCGTGCAGCAAGATGACGCTCCGAAAGCGGCGGTCCGTGCCCCGAGAAGCCCGCCACCAGGCTTTTCCAGTGACGGGCGAGGAAAATGGCGAGTAGTCGCCACGTCGTGTCGTCCCTCTCCAGGGCGATCTCAGCGAGCCTCACCTTGACGCGGGGAGCGCTCCGGGCAGGGCTCCACGGGGCCCGGGGACGCGGGAGAACTCTCCGGGCGGACCGCCTCGATCAGGAAGCGGGTCGTCGTCGCCACGAAGGGCCCCTCCGCCTCGATCAGGCGGTGCAGCTCCGCCAGCCGGTCGGCGTACGCCTCGACGGTGAAACCGGGCACCATCCAGACGACCTTGCGCAGGAAGTAGACGACGGCGCCGATGTCGCCGAACTCGGTGCGCAGGGACGCCGTCCGCAGATCCACGACATCGAGACCGGCCGCCTCCGCGGCGGCCACGGCCCGTCCGGGGTCACGCGCGGACCGCACCTCGGGCGGCTGCGGCCCGAGGAAGTACTCCACGAGCTCGAAGACGCTGGCAGGACCGACCTCCTGCGAGAAGTACCGGCCGCCGGGCCGCAGGACCCGCGCGATCTCGTCCCACCACACGCGGACCGGGTGGCGGCTCACCACCAGGTCGAAGGAGCCGTCGGCGAAGGGCAGCGGGGGCTGGTCCGGGTCCGCCACGACGGTGACACCGCGCGGGCCCAGGAGCGCGCGGGCGCGGGCGAGGTTCGGCGGCCAGGACTCGGTGACGACGGTGAGCGGCGGCAGCTCCGTTACGGAGGCGAGGACCTCGCCGCCACCGGTCTGGATGTCCAGCGCGGCGCCGGCCCGCGCCATCCGGGCCGCCATGGAGCGGGCGTACCGCCAGGCGGGGCGTTCCTCGGTGGCCCGGCCGTCGAGCCAGGAGAAGTCCCAGCCGTCGACGGACACGGCGGCGGCTTCGGTGATCTGCTCGTCGAAGGTGGGCATGCGGCGATGGTGGCAGGGCTCGGAGCGGCGGCGCGAACCCTTTTCGTACGGTCCCGGGCGCGCCGGGCCAGGCCAGTCTTGGCCCGGCCCGGGAGGCCCGCGGATGGTCAGGCGGAGACGGAGAGGGCTCCGAGGAGAAGGCCGAGCAACGCGCCGACGATCATGAACGGGCCGAACGGGATCACCGATTTGCGGCCCGCCCGGCGCAGCAGCATCAGCCCGACCCCGTACAGCGCCCCGAGCAGGAACCCGGCGCAGGCGCCCACGAAGAGCACCGTCCAGCCGTACCAGCCGAGGACGATGCCGAGGGAGAGTGCGAGCTTGACGTCACCGAAGCCCATGCCGTTCGGGTTGATCAGGAACAGCACGAAGTAGCAGGCCCCGAGGAGCACCCCGCCGAGCAGCGCCGTCGTCCAGGAGCGGCTGCCGTCGCCGCCCCCGCCGCCGGGAACCAGTGCCGCCGGCCCGAGGAGTACGGCGGCGGCGAGGGCCAGCGGCAGCGTGAGCTGGTCGGGGAGGCGGTGGACGTTGCGGTCGACGAGGGCGAGGAGCAGCGCGAAGGGCGCGAGCAGCAGCCAGACGGCCAGCTCGGGGCGGGGCCCGGTGGCGGCGGCGAGGGCGGCGCAGCCGAGGGCGCCGAGGACGGGGACGAGGAGGGAGGGCGCGTACCGGACGAGGGAGGCGTCGGGCGCGCCGGAACGGCCGGGGGCGGGGCCGGTTTCGGAGGGGGTGCCGGGGCCGGCGTCGTGGGGGGCCTCGGGGGTGGTTTCGGGGGTGCGCGTCGCGTCGGCGGCTCCGGGTACCGCGGAGGCCGCGACCGCCCCGATGGCGTCGGCGGCGGGGGCACCGTTGCCGGCGCCCGTTCGCGTGCCGCTGGAACCGGGGACGCCGGCCTCGCAGCCCGGGCACCTCGCCGTGCCGAGCCAGCCACCGGCGGGCCCGGTGATCAGGTGACCGGCCGGGCAGCGGTCGCGCCACGCGTCGCCCGGCTCGACGGAGAACCGGTACGCGGCACGCGGCAGCAGCACTCCGGTGGCGGCGCCCCAGAGAGCGGCGAGGACGATCAGCGTGGCGTACACCCCACCGACCCTAGGTCCACCGCCGGGCCCGGTCATGGGTCCTGGGGCCCACTTCGCGCACCCCGGGACCCAGATACGCCCGCGGGAGCGGCCACCGCCGCGCCGGGGCGCTACGGTCTACGGCCATGGGTACATGGCGAAACGGCAGGGGACGGCTGACGGTCGCGGGGCAGGACGCCCCGGTGGAGGTGGAGCTGGAGATCGCCGCCTCGTACGGGACACGGCGGCGCGGGCTGCTCGGCAGGACCGGGATCGACGGGGCGCTGCTGATCACGCCGTGCAACAGCGTGCACACCTTCCGGATGGGCTTCACGATCGATGTGGCGTATCTGGACCGGTCGTTGAAGGTCGTCCAGGTCCACACGTTGAAGCCGGGCCGGCTCCATCTGCCGCGGCTGCGGGCCCGCCACGTACTGGAGGCGGAGGCCGGGGCGATGGAACGGTGGGGACTGCGGCCGGGGACCCGGGTGAGCGTGGACGTACCGCAGCCCGGCTGACCCGTACGCACAGCCGCGCGCGCCCTCACCCCTTGCCCCTCAACTCCTCATCCCCTTACAGCAGCCCTTCCTTCGCCGCGACGGCCAGCAGCGGGACCAGGGCGAACAGGGCGGTGCCCAGGCAGATCAGCGCGGGGACGTAGACCGGGCCCCAGGCGCCGGGGCCCGCGATCGTGGCGCGCTTGTGCGGGGACCTCGGGTCGTAACTGACCCTGACCCGCGCCCCCACCTCGTGGCCGAACATGCCGGGCCGGTCCTTGAACTCGACGGCGGTGCCGTCCTCCGTGCGGAACGCGAAGACGAACTCGGGGTGGGAGCGGGGCGATCCGCCCGCCACACCCGAGTGGGTGGAGACCTGGCGGTCCACGCACCGCCCCTCGGCCCGCCGTCCGCCGCGGAGCAGGGCGAGCACCATGAGGAGCCGCCGGGCGAAGTACACGGAGACGGCGAGCACCGCGACCCCCACGAGCAGGAAGAGCGCTTCGATCCCCACGCCGTACTCCGATCCGCTGTCGCTGTTTCTTCACTTCACTTGAGGGAGACGCCGGCGATGATGTCCTTGATGTCCTTGTCGGACAGCAGCCCCTTCTCGGCGTTGACCGTGATGAGGTACGGACGGTCCTCGGTGTCCAACCCTGCGATCATCACCCCCGCGAGCTTCGTGCCCTTGGGGGGCTGTCCCTGCGCGCCGGTGGAGGTGGAGGTCCAGTCGACGCGGCGCGCCTCGGCCGCTCCGTCGGGCCCCGCGACCTCGATCCCGGTGGTCTCCAAGGGGGTCGCGCCGAGTTGGACGCGTGCCTCGGCGGCCGTACCGGCCATGTCGGCGTCGTTGATGCCCTGCCCGTAGTCGAACTCGACGTAGATCGAGCCGACCGGGGAGCCGTCCTTCGTACGGACGGCTCCCGCCGCGTTCCCCTCGGCGAGGTCGGCCGCGGCGACCTGCTGGAACTCGGCCGGATGCGCGACGGTGAGCCGGTCGGTCGTCAGGGTGGACCAGCCCTGCGGGGTCGTCGCCGCTTCCTTGCCGCCGGTTCCGCAGGCGGTCAGGAGCACGGCGGCGAGGCCGGCGGTCACGGCCGTACGCACCCCGTGCCGCCGCGGCTTCGAAGCGGGCGGCTTCGGCATGGACTTGAAGGTCATCTCTGCTTTCCTCACTGGTACCGGACCGGCGGGGGTCGTCACCTGGCGCAGTAGCTGTACGGCACGTACTCCCGCTTCCCGTCCCTCGGCGCGCCGAGGAATTCGGCGTCCTTGAGGGTCTCGGACTTGTTCTCCATCGAGATGGAGGCACCGATCGAGATCCCCACGTTCAGCTCGAAGCCGTACTCCTGCGCGTCGGACATGCCATCGTACGATGTCCTGCTCGACTTGCCCTTGTCGAACAGGAGCCGCCCGAAGGGGTCGTCCGCGCCGGGCCGGCTGGTGGGGGCGTTGGTGTCCAGCAGGTAGGCGAAGGCCGCGGTGTGGTCGCCGCCGCCGTCCAGCCAGGCCTGGCCGACGGCCCGGTCGGCGTCGCCCTGCGGGCCCTTCTCGAAGGCGACGGTGTTGGTGACGACGTCGATGTCGCTGCCGCCGGAGTTGTCGGTGTTCTTGCCGCTGCCGCCGCGCTTGTCCTTGCCGTCCTTGCCGTTGGTGCCGCTGACACCGCCGGACCGGCCGCTGAACGTCTCGGTGGTCTGGGTGAAGTCGATGCGCAGCAGTTCGCCGGTCTTCTGGTCCCGGGTGACGGTGACGGTGGCCGAGCGCTCGCCGGTGAGGTGCTTGCCCTTCTTGGCGCCGCCCGCGTCCACGCCCGCGCCGATCGTGCCGTCCGCCTTGACGGAGTACGTGTACGACTTGGTGCCGCGGAAGTCGTCCTTGGTGACGAGGGCGTCGCCGCTGATCTTCACGTCCGCGCCCAGCTTGCCGCTGAGCGTGCCCTCGGCGTCGGCGTTGACCGACAGTTCGCCGCCCGCCTTGCCGTACACGCCGACCGAGGCCTGGCTGATGTGGCGGTCCTTGAGCTTGTCCTCGACGCGGTTGCGGATGTTCTCCTCGTCCTTGAGGGCGCCCTTGCCGAACAGGTAGAGGATGCTGTCGCCGACGCCGGCCTCGGCGCCGCCCGGGGAGGTGCGGCGTATCTCGTACATCTTCAGCTTCTCCAGGTCCTCGCGGAAGGACTCGGCCTCCTCCCGGCTCTTGAAGACCCAGGTGTCGCCGTTGCTGACCTTCACCCCGGCGCCGAGGTCGACCGAGCCCGTACCGAGCTTGCCCATCTTGCCGCCGAAGCCCCCGGTGACGCCGGCGCTCGCGGAGTCGGTGAACGTCGTGTAGATGAGCTGGTCCTTGTCGTCGACCTTGCCGTCCTCGTTGACGTCGTAGTTGGCCCGCATCGTCTTGTCCTGGAAGCCGTAGTCCTGGCCCCACTCGAACCAGCCGAGCTTGGCCTTGCCGCCCGCGGTGTCCGAGAGGGTGGACAGCGTGCAGAGCGGGGGCTCGAAGTCCTTGTCGGCGAGGGGCTCGTCGTCCTTGCCGCCGCCGGACGCACAGGCGCCGCCACCGCCACCGCCGCCGAGGGCGGGGATGGCGCAGCGGATACGGTCGCCGATGGAGCCGCCGACACCGGCGGCGCTGACGCCCAGGACGAGGGCGACGACGACGATGACCGCGCCCAGGTACTCCAGGGCGGTGGCACCGCCGTCCGATCTGAACCGGCGCCGATCGCCTCCCGTACGTCCCCTGCTCATCGCTCCCCCTCGCGTATGCGGTCCACGGCGTATCCGGTGACCGCTCCGGCCACGACGACGGCACTGGACATCAGCAGGCCTTCGACGGACACCCGTTCCCACCTGATGGCGAGGTTCAGAACCTGGGCGAGGACGGGGACCGTGAAGACCGCGAAGCCATGCCGTACGGGCAGATCCCTGAAGGGTTCGCGATGCGCGCGCGAGGAGGCCCAGGCGCCGAGAGCCACGCAGACGGCGTTCGGCAGATGGATCACCAGCAGCCGGCCGCCGAACGTTTCCAGCCGCTCGATCGACCCCAGCGTCTCGTAGACGTAGGTGACTTGGAGGTACGAGGTGAAGGCAAGCACGACAAACCCCGCCGCCCAGGCGGCGGCCATCGCGAGCAGCCCGCCATTCTCCGGCGCCGTATACCCGTACCCGGATCCCCGGTACGGCGGCCCTCCTGTCCCACGCATGCGCGCTGCCCCCTGTGTACTGGCCGGATTCGACCGGTCCACCGTAGGGGCGAGGAGAAGGCCAGGTCGTGGGCCCGTGGGCCCAGAGACAGGCCCAAACACGCGTTTACGTGGCGAGAACCTGCGCTACCGGGCGCCCGCCCGACCTGATACGCGGGTTGAGCGCCGCCAGGCCCGGCCGACCGTCCGCTCCGGGAGCACGCGAAACGGCGGATCCGCCCGTCGTGGGGGATCCGCCGCTCGGTGTGCCTGCCGGGGAGGGGCCGGGGCCTACGACTCCCCGCCGCGCGGGAAGGAGACCTCCACGCGGCGGTTCTTCTTGCGGCCCTCTTCCGTGCTGTTGTCAGCGATCGGGTAGTCCTCGCTGTATCCCCGGACCTCGTAGGTGATACCGGAGTTGGTCAGCTGCTCGCCGAGCACCTTCTGGACCGCGTCCGCGCGCTGCTTGGAGAGGACCTTGCCGTGCTCGTAGGAGCCCAGGTTGTCCGTGAAGCCGAAGACACGGATCTTCGTGGCGTTCTGCTTCTTGATCTCGTTGGCGATCGCGGCGATGCGGCCGTTGGCCTGGCTGCTCAGGGTCGCGCTGTCCTTGCCGAAGAGGACCTCGGCCTGGAGGGCGAACTTCACGGTCTCGTTGGTGTCCTCGCGGCGCTCTTCACCGCCCTGGTCCTCGACGACCTGCACGATGTCGAGCACCTTCGCCGGCGCGAGCGTGCCGCCCTGGGGCAGTTTGAGGTTGGGCGAGTTGGCGTCGACCTCGACCGGCGGCGTGGCGGACGTTTCGGTGCCGGGCGGGACGCTCGGGCCGTCGTCAGCCTGGGCCACAGGCAGGGAGAGCGTACTGGCCGCGACAAAGACCGTCGCCACCGTGGCCGCTATGGCATGGCGTGCGAAAGACATTCGGATGTTGGTCACGGGGCCGCTCATTAGGAGATCTTCAGAGTGCCGGTGGCGAAGGTGGGCAGGTTGAAGTCGACCTCGGTCGTCGCCTCGGGCGGAGCGGGGAACTGCATGAAGACGGGCAACGCAGTTCCGGCGGGTACTGATGTCAGACCCGTCGTGCAGAGGCAACGGTTGTCTGTGTCACGCAGGATGAAATAACGCTTCTTCTCGGCCTTGTCCACAAGCGTGGCACCGGAGACCGAGTTCGGGTTGGCCGAGACGATTCCCAGTTCGGATCCGGACCACCCCGCCACACCCATCGTTCCCTCGCCCAGATTCTTGATCTCGCCGCTGACCGTCACGAATCCACCGGAGTCCCGTTTGGCCTCGTTGACAACGAGTACGAGATCCCCCTGCCCCTTGAGCTCCGCGAGCTTCACATTCCGGTCCACCTGGTCGGTCGAAGCCGAAGGGGAAGCCTGCTGCTCCTTGCTCTTCTCGCCCGACGGCTGTGACGACGAACCGGAGTCGGCTTTCTTGTCGTCGTCATCTCCGCTTCCGCCCCCGCAGCCAGCCACAGTCAGGGCCAGCGTGACCGCCAGCGCGGCCACCGCCACTCCCCTGCGGCCCTTCGTGATACGCCGAATGCTCATGTCTGTCGTTCCTCTGCTCGTCATTCGCTGTCAGCCCGCATCGACCAGGTGCACGGTAAATAGGGTCTTGCTCACAGACTTCCAGATGTCCGGATCGGTCGGATCGATGACGAGTCGAGGCTCACCCGCGCAGTCAAGGGTGATCGGTCCAGGCTCATCGTCCGCGCCCTCGTCCTCGCCCGGGGAACCGTCGTCATCCGGTTCGTCCCGGGGCACGAGACACCGGAAGTCGATGGCAGCCGTCGCCTTGGCCGTGCCATGCCTCCGCTCCGTACCAGGAATCACCGATTCACCCACTGTGTAGCGGGTTCTGACCTCAACGGTGATTTCATCCCCCAGGAAGTTCGCAGAGCAGCCGTCGTTACCCTCGATTACATCGGAGTCGTTCTTCGCGGCGAGGACCTGCGCTTCGTAGCATGGGTGATCCTCATCGAACCTGCCGGAGTTGTCGAGGAAATCACCCAACCCGTTGGGAGTCAGCAGCGCGGCGAGGAAAGCCGGCCCCATCCGGTCCCTGGCGTCCTGAGCCGCCGCCAGCGCCGCGGCGTCGGCCGCCCCCTGGGCACCGTTACGCACCGCGGACGCCTTGCCGACCGCGAAGAAGGCGAACGCGAGAAAGAGCAGGCCCACCACCATCATCACGTAGATGGGGAAGGCCTGCCCTCGGTCGCCGCCGTGACGGAAGGTCACGGGGTGGCGGGGGCACCGCCACCACCGGTGATGGTGCCGACCAGACCCGTGATACGAGTCGTGATCGCCGTGCCGATACCCGCGGCCGCCATACCACCGATGATCGCGACGACCACCAGGATGATGCCCAGGTACTCGAAGGCCGTCTGGCCGCGGTCCTTGGTCTCGTAGCGCTTCTGGATCTTCGAGACTGCGGTGTCCGCCCAGCCGTTGACGCGGACCTTGGTGTCGACGGCGGCCTTCAGCATCATGTTGTTCGACATGGTGTACCCCTCCAGGTTCGGCCGACCGCCTGCCGGCCGACGAGTAAGCCTCTTCAGTACCGCTCCCGTTACCGACTGCCTCCTGGCCGGTGCCGCTTGCGACATGAGAAACGTACGCCGAACCACCCGATGCGCCAGAGGGCCCCAGGGCCCAATCCCGGGCCCAAAGCGAAGCTTGGGCCCTCCCGCCTGTCCGCCGGGTCCGCGCACTCCTCCGCTCAGCCACGGCCCACCGCCCCCGCCCCTGCTCCCCCGCCCGGCGTCGTACCGAGCCACCTCGCTATCGCCTCGCTCCGACTGCCGCAGTGCAGCTTGGCGAAGATCCGGTTGATGTGGTTCTTGACCGTCTTCTCACTGATGAAGCAGGTGGCGGCGATCTGCTGATTGCTCATGCCGGACGCGATCAGCTCCATGATCTCCACCTCCCTCGAACTCAGCCCGAACTCTTCGCTGTTGCGGCGCGCGGGGGCACTCTGCCGTCCACCCCTGGACTGTGCCACAGTAGATTGCATTTGCGAAACCCCTTGAGGAGTTCGAGGCCCATTCAACACCAACCCGGCTGGATTTTGGCCGGTTCTGGCACTTCTGGGCGAAGGGATGCCATCCGTAACGTTTGCATGTGCATTCACATCATGGTGTGCGGAGCGGGTCGGAGGCTGCGGGTCACCGCCGTAGGGGACGCCCGTCGTATACACCGCGCCCAGGCCCTCCGGAAGTGACCGGCCCTGGGAGGGGGCCGGGCCGCTGCGCATGTGGTGCAGCAGGGCGTTGGCCGCGGTGGGCGTGAAGTGGGCCCTGCCCTGCTTGATGTCGCGTACGGCCGCCACGAGTTGGTCTGCGGTGAACTCCCCGTGGACGAGATATCCGCCGGCCCCCAGCCGCAGCGCCTCGTGGACGATCTCGCTCTCCCGGCTGTACGTCAGCATCATGACCGGGGATATCCGTACGAGGTGGGGCAGGGCCGAGATGCCGTCGACACCCGGCATCCGTACGTCGAGCAGAACGACATCGGGGCTGGTCCGCTGGGCCGCCTCGTAGGCCTGACGGCCGTCCGCGGCCTCACCGACGACCTCGATGTCGTCCCGGCCGGAGAGCAGAACCGTGAGTCCGGCGCGTACGACCGGGTTGTCGTCCGCGACGACCACCCGCAACGGCGCGGCGGCCGTGGGCCCCGGGAAGTCCGGCAGTCCTGCCGCCTCGACGGCGGGCGGGCGGGAAGGCAGGGGTATGGAGGGCAGTGGGGAGTGAGGAGCCCCGTCGTGCGCCGACGTGTACTGGGACGCATGACGTGGCGTGTACTGCTGCCCTGAAGTGCGGGAAGGGTCGTCCGGCATCGTGCGGTCTCCTCTCTGGGGAGTCGGGAGCGGAAAGCGGGGGTCAGTTCTGTTCGGGGGGCGGCGCCGAGCGGAGGGCCGCCAGCGGCAGGTCGACACGTACTTCCGTACCGACCGCCGCCTTGCCCCTGCCGATCCGGATACGGGCCCCGATCGCTGCGGCCCGTTCGACCATCCCGACGAGGCCGAAGTGGCCGGCCCGGCGGAGACCGTCGAGAGTGGTGCCGGGTGGAAGTCCCCGGCCGTTGTCGTAGACGCTGATACGGAACTGGTCGCCGACCGTACCGGCGGACACGTCCACCGTCTCCGGCTGCGCGTGCCGGTGCGCGTTCTCCATCGCCTCGGAGGCGATCGTGAGCAACTGCCGTGCCACCACGTGCGGAACGGCGGACACGGTCTCGTCGCCGAGCTGCCGGAACGACATCCTGAGACCGCTGCGGAGGCCGAAGTCCTCGGTCCTGGCGGCGAGTTCGTCGATGACGGCCACTCCTCCGTCCAGCCCGGATTCCCGGCGCAGGTCCGAGAGCAGCTCCCGCGACTCACCGGCCGCGCGGCGGGCCGAGCGCGCGACCAGCTCGGCCTGCTGCCGTATGGTCTCCGCATCCATCCGGCCGGCGGAGCCCGCGAGCCCTTCGGCCGCCATCGCCAGCCCGTGGAGCGTCTTGGCGACCGAGTCGTGCATCTCACGTGCGAGCCGCGCCCGTTCCTCCTCGATCGCCTCGCTCACGGCGAGCCGTGCCCGGGTCTCGGTCAGCGCCTGGCTCGCGCTGCCGAAGCGGAGCAGCAGGCCTCGCAGGGTGACACCGACCGCGCCCGCGATCACACAGAAGCCCGGGAGGAGCAAGGCTGTGGTGAGGGTGGCGACCAACTGCTCGTTGGTGGTGTACACCAGCCAGAGGATCAAGATCTGAAGCGACGCGAAGAGCGCGGCGCCGCGCCAGCCGTAGACGAGCCCCGCGAGCAGCGGGGTGCAGACGGTGACGTAGCCCAGGGTGGACTCGGGCGTGGCGGTGATCAGCAGCAGCGCACCGAAAAGGGTGTCGACGGCCAGCAGCCAGGGGTGCTTGAGCAGGCGTGGTCCGAACCGTTCCCAGTCTCGGAAGAGAACGTACGAGCCCATGAACGTGACCAGAACGGCCGAGCTGACCAGGAAGGTCGGCAGGCCCCGCGCGGTGGCCGCCAGAGCGAACGGGCTCGCCATGGCGATCATCGCCAGCCGGAACCCGAAGACCTGGCGGCACATCGCCTGAAGGGCGTTGAGCTGGAGGGGCAGCGCGGGAGTGGTCTCCGGCACCTTGGGGCTCAGGCGCAGCTCGGACCGGAACCCACCACGCAGTCGTGTCAGTTGAAACGCCATGTGCCTGCACCCCCTTTCACAGCATCGTGCGCGGACGGCACCTCATCCGCCCAGGCTGCTGAAATCCACGTTCGCGCCGTAGAACAGACCAACCGTCAGCAGCAGCAGTGTGCCGGGCAGCAGGAACGACGTCACCGCGAAGGTCGCCTTGGGCACGGTCTTCGCGGCCTTGCGCCGGGCGTTCTGCGCGTCCGTACGCCGCATGTCGTTGGCGATGGCGATGAGCGTGTCCACGATCGGCGCGCCCAGCTCCTCGCCCTGCTGGAGCGCCGTGACGAACATGGCGACCTGCTCCGAGTCGTTGCGCTTGCGTAGTTCCTCGAATGCCTGCCGCCTGCTGACGCCCATGTCCATCTGGCGCAGCGTGATGCGGAGTTCGTCGGACCAGGGGCCTTCGTACTTCTCGGCCACCCTGTCGAGCGCCTGCCGGAAACCCAGTCCGGCGCTGACCACCACGGCGAGTACGTCCAGGAAATCGGGCAGGGTGCGCTCGATGTGGTCCCTCCGGACGCGGATGGCGGACCAGATGCCTGCCTCGATCCAGAAGA
Source organism: Streptomyces sp. NPDC059092 (assembly GCF_042756365.1). Taxonomy (NCBI): domain Bacteria; kingdom Bacillati; phylum Actinomycetota; class Actinomycetes; order Kitasatosporales; family Streptomycetaceae; genus Streptomyces; species Streptomyces sp. NPDC059092. Next base: position 35,043 of record NZ_JBHZEJ010000006.1, on the reverse strand, counting down.
GACCGAAGAGAATCATGAGCGCGGCCAGGAATACCTGGCCACTGATGAACATCGAAAAGGCTCCGGCCACACCGAGGGCTCCGTAGACCGCGCGCCGGGCCGCGTACCGGTCGATGGTGAGTCCGCCGGGGTTGCCTGCCAAGTCGATCTGGCGGCGTTTCTTGTTGACCTGTTTGGGACCCATCATCCGCAGTACGGCGGGCGCCCAGCGCATACCGAGCCGGTCGATGCCTGAGCCCACCGCGCTGGTGCGGCTGGAGCCGACCTCCAATGCGATGGCGAGGTCACCGGGCAGTTTGGCGTCGGCGCGATACATGCGGATGCCGTGGAAGGCACCGTACACAGAGAGCCCGATCGCAAGCGCGAGCAGCAGTTCCATCTCGGCCTCCTCCCTCAGATGTCGATACGGGACAGGCGGCGGATCACTACGAATCCGATGGCGTAAAGGATCAGGGCGACGATGACGGCGGCCTGTCCGGGCAGGGCGGCGGTCATACGGTCGAGGGCGCCAGGCATCACCGTGTTGAGCAGCAACAGCGCGCCCAATCCGAAACCTGGAACGGCGTACGCGGTGACCGTGACCTGGGACAGCTGCGTCTTGACCTCACGACGGGTCTCCTTGCGCTCCTCCAGCGTCTCGGTGAGGTTGCGCAGCGAGCTCACGACCGTACCGCCGGCGCGGTTGGAGAGCACCAGCGTGGTCACCAGGACGACCAGTTCCCTGGAAGGCAGCCGGGCCGCGAGGTCCCCCAACGCACTGTCGAGAGACTCGCCGACAGCCAACTGGCGCGCGACGAGAGAGAGTTCCTCGCCCGCGGGTGCCTCCAACTCGTCGGCCGCCATGGCGATGGACGTACGCAGCGCGAGACCGGCCTGAGTGGCGTTGGCGAGGATGCGGGAGAGTTCGGGCAACTGGTTGATGAAGCGTTCGGTGCGCTTGGTGCGCTGCCAGTTGAGGAACGTGTTGGCGCCCCAGAGCGCCGCGAGCCCGGCCAGCGGGCCGAAGAACGAGGTCAGAATGGATGACGCCGCCATCCAGAGTGCGGCCACCCCCGCGAGCACGTAGACGAAGTACTCACCCGGGGTGAGATCGAGTCCGGTCGCGGCCAGTTTGAGTTCGAGCTTCTTTCCGAACCTGGTCCTACGAAGTCGACGGTCGAGGCCGGCGAACCGGTGCCGACGGCCGACTACGGCTATGGGGCCGGTGGCCGAGAGCCGGTTCAGCAGCTCTTGTCGCTGGACCTTGCCGGACGAATAAGCGTGCACACCCATGACGCCGAGCAGGCAGCACAGGAGCGTGATGCCGATCGTGGGCAGAACGAGATCATTCATGACGGGCTACCTACTTGGCCTCTCGGGTGAGGAGCTGCTCTTCGGACGCGGCGACTCCGAAGGCCTGAGGAATGGGCTGATTGGCCATGTAGATGCGCTCGGCCACGCTTCGCGGAAGGGGGAAGTACTGGAATTCGCCGTGGATCAGTCCGTCGGAGTTCATGGGGCGGGCGTTGAACCGGACGGCGCTGACGATGCGGTAGTCCTCCCTGCCGTGTGAGTCGAGGAGCGCGATCTCCGTGATCCGGCGGGAACCGTCGGCGTGCCGGGTGAGCTGCACGATCACATCGACGGCGCTGTTGATCTGGTCGTGCAGCGCCTCGAACGGGATCTTGATCTCGGACATCGACGCCAGGGTCTGGAGACGCATCAGCGCGTCCTCGGCGCTGTTGGCGTGGACCGTGGCCAGGGATCCGTCGTGACCGGTGGACATCGCCTGGAGCATGTCGAGGGACTCACCGCCTCGGACCTCACCGACGACGATACGGTCGGGGCGCATACGCAGCGAGTTACGGACGAGGTCGCGGATGCTGATGTGCCCCTTGCCCTCGACGTTGGCAGGGCGGGACTCCAGGCGGATGACATGGGACTGCTGGAGCTGGAGTTCGGCGGAGTCCTCGATGGTGATGATGCGCTCGCCCTCCGGGATCAGCCCGGAGAGGGCGTTGAGCAGCGTCGTCTTCCCGGTACCGGTGGCTCCGGAGACGATGATGTTGAACTTGGCCTGGACGAGTCCGGACAGCAGGAGCAGCATCTGCTGGTCCAGCGAGCCGAAGCTGAGCATCTCGGTCAGCGTGAAGGCGCGGGGGAAGCGGCGGATGGTGAGGGTGGCGCCGGTCAGGGAGAGCGGCGGGATGATGACGTTGACACGCTCACCGGACGGCAGGCGGGCGTCGACCATCGGGTTGGACTCGTCGACGCGCCGGTTGACCGTGGAGACGATGCGCTCGATGGTCTGCATGAGCTGCTCGTGCGAGCCGAAGCGCATCGGGAGCTGTTCCACCCGGCCGCCGCGCTCGACGAAGATCTGGTCGGGCCCGTTCACCATGATTTCCGTGATCGAGGCGTCTTCGAGCAGGGGTTCCAGGATGCCCAGGCCGAGGGCTTCGTCGACGACCCTGCGGGTCAACTGGGCGCGCTCGACGGTGGAGAGCACCGGGCCCTCGCGGCTGATGATATGCCCGAGGACGCGCTCCAGCCGGGTACGCCGGTCGGCTGCGGCCAGGGTGGACATCTCGGCGAGGTCGATCTCTTCGAGCAGCTTGGCGCGGTATGCGGCGACGAGGTGGCTGTCTCCCCCCGATGCGCCGTTCTCCTCGGGGGAGGTGATCCGTGCCCGCAGGCTCATGGTGCGTTTCTCCTCGGTGGTGCTGCCTGATGGTGCTCTTGAAGTCGTGAGCCCCTGGATGTGGTCAGTCGCGAGGCATGGTCGAGCTGCGCTCCACCACTCCCCAGTCATCGATGCCGGGGACCACCGTCGGGATCTTGATCTTGGCCGTGTAGGTCACCTCGTCGCCGCTGGGGATCCGGTCGAACTCGACATCGTCCGACAGCCAATCGCTGATCGCGCTTCTACCGGCCGTTGCCGGTGGCAGCTCTCGGTCGGCTCTGTCCTTGCTCGCCATGCGCGCCGCCACGCGTGCCGCCGTACCCGCCTGGTTCGCGGTGTACGCGGCGACCCCGAGCTGGATGGCGAGGAGCGCCACGAGCAGCAGCAGCGGAATGAACCCGAGGTACTCGATGGCGACCTGGCCGGACTGGCGACGGATACGGATACGGCGGCGTTCGGGGGCCCGTACATCCATACGCTCCGACATGACTCAGCCCTCCTTGACCGATGCGGCGTTGCCCTCGACCGAGAAGTCCCAGTTCAGGACACCCGGCACCAGTATCGGAACCTTCAGCCTGACCTCGGCGCGGTAGAGGCCGGGCCCGTTGCCGTCGCACTCGACCCACGCCGACCCCGACCAGGCGCTCGGCAGGTCTTCCTTGGCCGCCTCCACGCATGCCGCCCGCTGACCCCACTCGGCCCCCGTACCCGTCCGGGCTCCCACATCCGCCGCGTTCCCCGCGAGGATGAAGGTGAAGCCGATCAGCGCGCACTGCCAGAGCGCGACACACAGCAGGATGATCAGCGGTGTGACGCCGACGAACTCGATCGTGGTCTGCCCGTGGTCGCGTGGCGTACGGCGTGCCCGCTCCTGCGCGTACGTGCCGGACCTCGGCGGCAGCGCAAGCCGTGGCCCCGGCCGAAGCCGCCGCCAACTCCCCGTCCGTGCCCCCGAAGCGCGCATGGTCAGCCATTCCCCTCTTGAGAGCCGGAGTCCGGTCCGCTCCTGCCGCCTCTGCGGCGGCGGGTGCCGATCGCGCCCCGGTCGTTGCGGAATTTGGCGTTCTTTTCGGTGGAGTCGGGGATCTTGACCAGGCCCAGTTCCCCGGCCAGTCCCCACAGCGCCTGCTTGACGACGCTCTTGCTCTCCAGTTCGTGGAGGCGGCCCGCGTCCACCACGCCCTGGAGTTCCTTGAAGTTGGCGGGGACCGCGGAGTTGGCCAGTCGGGTGCCGGTGATCTTCTGGATCAGGGCCGGCTGGATCTCCGTGGCGCGGCTGTAGCGGTTGACGACCGTGGTGGTCTCCTCCGCCTTGCGGATCTGGAGCCGGTCCCACAGTCGTACGATGCGCTTCGCCGCCCGTACCGCGATCACGTCCGGCGTGGTGATCAGGACGGCGGTGTCGGCCATTTCCACGGCTGCGGCGTTGGCGCCCGTCATCTGCGTGCCGCAGTCGACGACGACCACCTCGTACCGGGAGCGCAGGGCGCTGATGATCTGGCGGACCGCGCGGTCGGTGACCTCCTCGCCGCGTTCGCCCTCGCCGGGGGCGAGGAGCAGGGCCAGGCCGCTGGCGTGGCTGAAGACCGCGTCGGACAGGACGCGTGGCGAGATGTCCGTGATGGCGGCCAGGTCGACTATCGACCGGCGGAACTGGACGTCGAGGTACGAGGCGACGTCGCCGGCCTGGAGGTCCATGTCCACCAGGGCGACCGTTCTGCCGGACGCCTGGGCGGCCAGGGCGAGCTGGATCGAGACGAGGGTGGCGCCCACCCCGCCCTTGGCCCCGGTGACCGTGACGACGGTGCCGCCGGGGCCCGTGAAGACGTCGCCGCCGTGGCCGAGGTGGCGGCGGACGCCGACCGACCACTGGGCGGCGGCCTGGAGGCGGTTGGCCAGTTCCTCGTAGCTGAGGGGCATCGCGACCAGGCCGCGGGCGCCCGAGTCCATGGCCGAGGCGAAGAGTCCGGGGCTGGCGTCGGCCGTGACGAGGACGACCCCGATCGCCGGGAAGCGGAGCGCCACCTCGCGGATCAGCTCCAGGGCCGGGACGGGGCCGATCCGCTCGTGGACCAGCACCACTTCGGGCAGTTCGTCGAGCGATTCGCCGGCGAGCCGGGCGAGCAGGTCGATGAGTTGCGTCGAGTCCGACACCGGCGGCGCCGGCTCCACGTCGGGGAGCTGGCTGAGCAGCGTGGTGATGGATCTGGCCGCGTCGGCGTCCCCGACGGCCGGGATGATCCTCGTCGACATCAGTACCTCACTTGTCCTTGCCGAGCTCGTACGTGCGTTCGCCGGGGCGGAGCGTGGTGTCGCTGCCGGGAGCGACGAGCGCGAGGCGGACGTGCTGCGCGAAGGACTCCGCGTACGCGATGCGCTGGGCGTCGAGGGTCTTGAGGGCGAAGGTGATCGGGACGGCCTCGGTGGCCTGGTTCTTGGAGTCCCTGTTGGGCTCCAGCGCCGTCAGCTTGCCGACGTCGAGCACCTTCGCGTTGGAGACGATGATTTTCGACTGGGCCGCCGCGCCCTGGCTCTCGGCCGCGAACGTGGCGAAGACATTGACCGAGGCGCCCGGGGTGATCTTGCCTGCCACACCCGTGGCGGCGTCGATCATGATGGCGATCTCCTGCTCTCCGGGCTGGAGGGCGGGACGCTTGACAATCATGTCGTTCTGGAGGAGCGAGCCCTTGCGCAGTTGGGTGATGGCCACCTTCCCGCCGACCTCGGAGAGGTTGGTCACCGCATTGTCGGAGAGCCAGCGCTTCGGCATGGTGATCTTCTCGAACTGGTCATTCCGCAGGGCCTCGTAGGGGGCCACGTCCGACTTCAGCCGGTAGGCGGCCACTTCGGGTCCGACCTTCGAATTCACGTCGCTGATCACGGAAAGCACACCGACGAACGCGGCGAAGGCGCAAAGGACGGAAAGAAGCAGAAGTATGACGCCACGGCGCTGGCGGGAGTTCATGAACCGTACAACCTCGATCGGGGACGTTGGTGGTGAACGGACGGGAGCGGGTGGGCGGTTGAGGGCCGACGTGGTGAGGGACCGACGGACTTGCGGGCGGCGTACTGGACTGACGTGCGGGACGGCGCTGTTACGGCGGAGGCTGCCGCGCACTGCCCAGCAGTGTCCGCCTGTTGTGTGTCAGGTGTCCCCGGGGACTCCGTACCGATTCCATCGCGGTTCCGCGTCGACCGATGGCTCCACCACTACGGCTCCTGACTCACGGGAGACACATCATTCAGGACACCCGCCGGCTGGGATTGGTTCTCGGGAGTGTGCAGCGGTGAGGAACAGAAGCCGCACCGGTCCCCTATCAACTCCATTCCGCACCAGTGGCACCGTTCGCGCCGTACGGATGCCACCAACTGATACATCACGGAGATGTCCGGAAGGTGTGCCACGAATTCCACCAGCTTGCCCGTTCCCCACCAGCGCGCCGAGTCCGCGGGCAGTTCGGCCTCGGACACCCCGGCGACCTCCCAGGCCGGGGCGAGCGTCTCGGCGACCCAGTCGGACTGCGACTGCCCGCGGGCGACCAGGAGCTGCGTGGCGAAGTCCGGTCCTGCCAGGGCGCCGGAGCCGATCTTGACGAGTTGTGGCTGCGGGCTGGCGACCACACCGAACTGCGACCCCGGCACCCACGACCTGGCGTGCGCCTTGAGACTGACGGGGACGCGGTCGAGCTTGGCCACGGAGTTGAGCAGCGCGCCCGCGTGGATGTAATGGGACAGCAGCCGCGCGGCCGAGGCGACCACGCCGGGGCTGAAGTCGCAGATGGACAACTGGCGCAACTGGCGTACGAGTACGGCAAGACCGAGCGGCGGCAGATCCGAACTGAGCAGCGCGACGCGGTCCGTCTCCAGGACGGACCGCACGGCGTGCAGCCGGCGTTCGTACGCGGCCGGGATCGAGGAGGGGTAGACGGCGACGACATAGCCGTACTGCTCGACCAGCATCTGCATGTCGGTGAGGGCGTCCTCGAACGACTGCGCCTCGGGAGGCTTGAACGCCGCGGCGGTGGGTGTCTGCTGGTCCTGTGCCGGCAGCACCAGGTCTGCGCTGGTGACGGCGATTGCGGTCGACACGTGCTGATATCCCCGTTTCCATCCGTTACCGGCGGACCCCGCCGGGAACCGCGGGCCGCCTCCTGCTGAATACACCCGCGTCGGCACTTTATCCAGCCGAATCCGCGACTACCAAGCCTTTCGCCAGGTGGAACGCCATAAGGGTGGATAGGCAACCGAATTGGACAAAACGATGTGGCGGATATCGACCACGGATGCGAACTGTGGGGATTCCGTACGCATCACATCCGCCACCGCCTCCACTCGAATGCGAAAACGAAACAAGTTCACTCTGCCGAAATTTCATGGTCATAAACGTTTCGCCGCACGGACAGCCAACCGCCGTCCCCGCTCACCGCCCACAACTCCATTGGTTTGAACCAACTTTACGCCCGGCGAACAGGGACTCGGCAAGAGCAATGGCTTCGATCTTCACCGCGGGCACGGTACGGGCGTCATTCGGGCTCGACCGGGCACCGAGGCGGGCGCCGGACGCGTCAGCGGCGTCAGCGGCGAACGGTGGCTCTACCAGGGGATGTCCCGTACCTGCTGTACGCACAGCACGACGAACAGCAGCCCGCCCGCCGCCAGCATCACATTGCTCAGGATCCCGTTGCGCCACTCCGTTGGTGTACGGGAGGAGTTGAGCAGCCAGATCAGGGTGAGCGCGAGGAACGGCATGAAGAAGGCGCCCAGCACGCCGTAGACCACGACCAGCCCGAAGGGCTCGTCGAGGAAGAGCAGCGAGATCGGCGGGAAGGTCAGCCAGAGCAGGTACGCGCGGAACGGCACCGAACGCTCCCGCTCGCCGGACGCGACCTCCTCGACCGCCGCCGCAGCCCCGGAGGCTCCGGAGACTCCCGAAGCCGCGCCGCCGGACGCCGCGGCGTCACCGGAGGCCGCCGCGCGGCCCTCGCGCAGGCGCTCCACGAAGTCGGCGAACATCAGGCTGACGCCGTGCCACACCCCGATGAGCGACGAGAACGACGTGGCGAAGAAGCCGACCAGGAAGAGCTTGGCGGTGGCCGGGCCGAACCGGTCCTCCAGGATCTTGCCGAGATCGATCAGGCCCCGGTCACCGGAGGTGAGCGCGATGTGGGAGGAGTGCAGCAGCTCGGCGCCGACCACCAGCATCGCGACGACGAAGAGCCCGGTGGTGATGTACGCGACCCGGTTGTCGAGCCGCATCACCTTCATCCAGGCGGAGTTGGTCCACCCCTTGGCGTTGACCCAGTACCCGTAGGCCGCCATGGTGATCGTGCCGCCCACCCCGCCGATCAGCCCGAGCGTGTAGAGCAGCGAGCCGTCCGGCAGGACCGGGGCGAGGCCGGCGAAGGCGTTGCCCAGGTCGGGCGCGACGCGGATGGCGACGTACATGACCACCACGAACATGATGCCGATCAGGACCGTCATGACCTTCTCGAAGACGGCGTACTGGTTGAACCAGACGAAGACCAGGCCGATCAGGCCGGTGACGACCGCCCAGGTCTTGAGACCGGGGCCGTCCGGGAAGAGCGCGACGATCGGGAGCGCGCTGGAGGACATGGCGGTCGCCCCGTAGACGAAGCCCCAGACGACGACGTACACCGCGAAGTACCCGGTGGTCCACCGGCCGAGGCTGCGCCAGCCGTCGAAGAGGGTGCGTCCGGTGGCGAGGTGCCAGCGGCCCGCGGCCTCCGCGAGGGAGATCTTGACGACGCAGCCGATGACCGCCGCCCACAGCAGGGTGTAGCCGAACTTGCTGCCCGCGATGAGCGTGGCGACCAGGTCGCCCGCGCCGACGCCGGTCGCGGCGACCACGATCCCGGGGCCGATGTACGTCCAGCTCGACCGGCGGGGCCGGGAAGCGTCGGTGCCCGCGTCGTCCGTACCGGCGCCGCCCAGGCCGGTCTCCGTGGTTCCTGCCATACGTATCATCGCCTCCCGCTCGTCTCGTTACGTGACCCGAGTCACCAAAGCGGGGCGGCGATCATCGCGCAAGAGGGCCTGCGGTGAGGGTTCGGTGGGCGCGTACCCCGGCGTACCCCGGCGTACCGCCGAGGCGCCGCACCTCGGTGGTACGCCGGGGTACCTCCCCCTCCCCCGCTCGCCTCAGATCAGCAGGCTCAGCAGCGCCGCCACCGCGAACCCCGCCACCGACAGCACCGTCTCCAGCACCGTCCAGGACTTGAGGGTGTCGCGCTCCGATATGCCGAAGTACTTCGCGACCATCCAGAAGCCCCCGTCGTTGACGTGCGACGCGAAGATCGAGCCCGCCGAGATCGCCATGATGATCAGGGCGAGATGCGGCTGCGAGAGCCCTTGGCCCTCGACGAGCGGGACGACGATGCCCGCCGTGGTGACGATCGCGACCGTCGCCGAGCCCTGCGCGACGCGCAGCACGACCGAGATCAGCCAGGCCAGCACGATGACCGGCAGACCGACGTCGTTGAAGGTGTCGGCGAGCGCGTCCGCGATCCCGCTGCCCTTGAGGACCGCGCCGAAGACCCCGCCCGCGCCGACCACCAGCAGGATGTTGCCCACGGGCTTGAGGGAGGCGGTGGAGACCGTCTCCAGCGAGCCGCGCGACCAGCCCCGCCGGATGCCCAGCAGGTAGTACGCGAGCAGCAGCGCGATCGTCAGCGCCACGAAGGGGTGGCCGAAGAACTCGATGACCGAGCGGACGGTCGAGGGGTCGAACGCGATGGACGAGAAGGTCGCGAGCAGGATCAGGATCAGCGGGGTGCCGATGATGGCGAGGACCGTGCCGAGCGCGACGGGGGTCTCCCGCGGGGTGACCCCCGAGGCGCGCTGCTCGGCGGCGACGGCGGCCTTGGCCTCCTCCGCGGCCTCGACCATGTCCTGCGGTACGTCGACGAAGATGCGGTGGCCGATCCACGCGGCGTACGCCCACGCGGCGAGGACGGCCGGGATCCCGACGACCGCGCCCATCAGGATGACCCAGCCCAGGTCGACCTCGAAGAGCCCGGCGGCGGCGACGGGTCCTGGGTGGGGCGGCAGGAACGCGTGCGTCATGGAGAGCCCGGCGAGCAGCGGCATCGCGTACAGCAGGATCGATTTGCCGGAGCGCTTGGCGGCGGCGTACACGATCGGCGCCAGGACGAAGATGCCGACGTCGAAGAAGACGGGGATACCGAAGACGACGCCGGTGACGCCCATGGCGAGTGGGGCGCGTTTCTCGCCGAAGAGCCGGAGCAGCCGGGTGCTCAACACCTCGGCGCCGCCCGAGACTTCGAGGATGGCGCCGAGCATCGTGCCGAGTCCGATGATGATCGCGACATGGCCGAGGATGCCGCCCATCCCCGATTCGAGCATCGAGACGGCGGCCGACTTCTGCACCGTGCCGAAGAGTTCGGTGACGGAGAGACCGGCGGCGAGGCCGACGGCTATGGAGACGCCGAGCAGCGCCACGAAGGGCTGGAGTCTCACCTTGATGATCAGGACGAGCAGCAGGGCGATACCGAGGGCGGCGACGGTCAGCAGACCGGCGGTTCCCCCGATGAGGAGCAGCAGGCCGCCCGTATGGGGCGGGGTGGCGGGGGCGTCAGCGGCGAGCAGCAGCATGGGGGAGACCTCTGGACCTCTGGTCGGGGCAGGACGTGGAGGATCGCGGAGCGGCGGGTGCCGCACGGGTGCTGGTACGAGTGCTGGGCCAGTGCGGTGTGCGGAGGGTAAAGAGAAGACGGCCCGGGAGGCGGGTCAGCCCAGGACGGCGAGGACGTCGATCTCGACGAGGAGTCCGGCGGGCAGCCCGACGTAGACCGTGGTCCGCGCGGCGGGCGGCTGCGTCAGCCCCTGAGCGGCGAAGTAGGTGTTGTAGATCTCGTTCATCTCGGCGAAGTGGCCGACGTCCGTGAGGTAGACGCGCACCATCATCGCGTCGTCCCAGCTCGCGCCGCCCTCCTCCAGGATCGACTTGACGTTGTCGAGGGTCTGGAGCGTCTGCTCGCGCAGGGTCGGGCCCGCGGGCGTCGGCGGCTGCCCCTCGACGGCCGGGAGGAAGCCGACCTGGCCCGCGACCTGGAGGATGTTGCCCTTGCGGACGCCGTGCGAGAACCGCGCCGGCGGGGTGGTGTGCGTGGCGGGCGTCAGCGCGGTCTTCCCGGCCTTGCCGGTCTGCTCGGTCGGGGCGGTCCGGTCGGTCTGCTCGGTCATCAGGCTTCCTTCTCTGGGCGGGGTGCGGTTCCGGAGTACTCCCGGCTGATCGCGTCTGCGGTACGGCGCACCAGCGGGAGCAGGGCGAGGAGTTCGTCGGCGCCGACGACGACGTTGGGCGCGGAGACCGACATCGCGGCGACGACCCGGCCGTCCGTGCCCCTGATCGGGGCGGCGACGCAGTTGATGGACTCCTCGTGGCCACCGAGGTCGGTGGCCCACCCCTGTTCGCGTACGGTCGCCAGTTCCTTGAGGAAGGCGGCCGCGTCGGTCGTCGAACGGGGCGTGTACGCGGGGTAGTCGAGGCGTTCCGCGACGGCGCGGCGCTCGGCTTCGGGGAGGTCGGCGAGGAGCAGCTTGGCGACGGCGGCGACGGTGATCGCGACCGGTCTGCCGATCCGCGAGTACATCCGGACCGGGTAGCGGCTCTCGACCTTGTCGATGTAGAGGACGTCGCCCTCCTCGCGCACGGCGAGATGGACGGTGTGGCCGCACTGTTCGTTGAGCGCGGCGAGGTGGGGGTGGGCGATCTCGCGCACGTCCAGGTTCTCGACGGCCTCCTGGGCGAGCGCGAAGAGCCGGGCACCGAGGCGGTAGCGCTGGTCCTGCTGGCGGTGGACGAGCCCGTGCTCGTGGAGCGTACGGAGCAGCCGGAGCGCGGTGGACTTGTGGACGCCGAGCCGCTCCGCGACCTGCCCGAGGTCGGCGGGGCCCTGGGCGAGCAGCGGGAGGATGCTCAGCGCGCGGTCGACGGTCTGGCTCATGCGGTACGTACCTCCGGCTCGTCCGCGCCCGTCCAGCCCGGTCCGAGACGAAGTGTGCCCCAGGCGCTCCCGTCCAGTGCGGCGAGGCGGTCGGCGAGGTCCCGGGAGGGCGGCGTGGCGAGGTCACCCGCGACGGTGAGGGCGGCGGCGGCCATGAGGTGTCCGTGGCGCAGCCGGGCGGCGACGGGCAGGCCGCGCAGGGTCGCGGAGAGGAAGCCGGCGGCGAAGGCGTCGCCGGCGCCGACGGGGGCCACGACGTCGACGCGCAGCGCGGGGACGTCGGTGACGGTGTCCCCGGCGCCACGGCCGGATCCGGTGCCGGTGTCGCCGCCAGGACCGTGGCCGGCGCGGGTGTCCCCACCAGGGCCGTGGCCGGCGCGGGTGTACGCCGTCGCGCCGTCGCTGCCGCGCTTGACCACCAGGGTGTCCGGCTCGGGCAGCGCCGCCCGGATCGCGTCCGCGCCGTGCAGGTCCCAGGCTTCGGCCGCCTCGTCCTCCCCGACGAGGACGAGGTCGGCGCCGCGCGCCAGGTCGAGCAGGACCCGGGCGCCGTTCGCGTCGCGCCACAGGCCGGGGCGGTGGTTGATGTCGAAGGAGACGAGGGGGCGGCCGGGTACGCGGCGGGTGAGTTCCCGGGTGAGGGCGAGGCAGCCGTCCGAGAGCGCGGGGGTGATGCCGGAGAGGTGCAGGACGCGTCCCGCCCACAGGTCCTCGTACGGCAGGGTGCCGGGCCCCATGGCGGAGGCGGCGGAGCCGGCCCGGTAGTAGGCGACCTCGTGGACGTCGGTGGCGCGGTCGGTCGCCGTACGGAAGTAGATGCCGGTCGGCCGGTCCGGGTCCCTGCGGACGCCCGACGTGTCCACGCCGTACGCGCCGATCGCCTCGACCAGGTGGTCGCCGAAGCCGTCGGCGCCGACCCTGCTGACCCACTTCACGGTGTGTCCCGCGCCCGCGAGCGCGCAGGCGACGTTGGACTCGGCCCCGCCGATGGTCCGGTCGTACGAGGGGACGTCCGCGAGCCGGCCGGGGCGCGTGGGCAGGAAGGTGACCATGGATTCACCGAGGCAGACGGCGTCCACGCTCGGGGCGACGGCGCGGTCCGCGGCTACGGTTCCGGTCACGCTGGGGCTCCTCATGGGTCGTGGGTGTCGGGAGGGTCGGAAGGGGTCGATGACGTCGGAAGAGGTTGCCGTCGTCGGGAGGGGTCATCGGCGTCTGTCGGGGCACCATTGACCCGGCGCCTGCCCGGATGTTAGACACCGTGGAGCGACATACGCAATGCCCGTTGCATAGCGCGCAATGGCGACACGGGCACGATCACGGCACCGACGACGGGAAGGCACCCCATGGCCGCCGAGGAGCACGCCGACGAGCACGCCGAGTACGTCGACCACCGCTTCAAGGGCCTCCCGCCGGACGCCGAGGGCCTGACCGTCGGCGCGCTCGCCGCCGAGCGCCGCTCCCTGTTCACGGGCGGTTTCACCACCCCCGTACTCGCCCTGTCCGCCGAGTCGGTCGAGCACAACCTCGCCCTTCTGGAGACGTACGCGGAGCGCCACGGCCTCGCCTTCGCCCCGCACGGCAAGACGTCGATGGCCCCCCAGCTCTTCGCGCGCCAGCTCGACCGGGGCGCGTGGGGCATCACCGCCGCGGTCCCCCACCAGGCCCGTGTCTACCGCGCGTTCGGCATCCCGCGGATCTTCCTCGCCAACGAGCTGGTCGACGCGGCGGCCCTGCGCTGGCTCGCCGGCGAGCTGGACCGGGACCCCGGCTTCCGCTTCGTCTGTTACGTGGACTCCGTGCGCGGCGTCGAGCTGATGGACGAGGCGCTGCGCGCCGCCGGGGCGGCCCGTCCGGTGGACGTCGTGGTGGAGCTGGGAGCGGGCGAGGGCGCCCGTACCGGAGTCCGTACGGAGGCGGAGTGCGCCGCGGTCGCGGACGCGGTGGCCGCCGTACCGACCCTGCGGCTGACCGGCGTGGCCGGGTACGAGGGCGAGGTGCCCGGCGCCGACGGCGCGACCGTATCCGCGTGGCTGCGGCGGCTCGTGGCGCTGGCGGCCGGCTTCGACGCGGCGGGCCGCTTCGCCGGCACGGACGAGATCGTGATCAGCGCGGGCGGCAGCGCCTGGTTCGACGCGGTGGCGGACGTCTTCGCGGAGATCCCGGCGCTCTCCCGCCCCGTGTGCAAGCTGCTCCGCTCCGGCGCGTACATCTCGCACGACGACGGCCACTACCGCCGGCTCACCCCCTTCAACCGCGTCGCCGAGGAGGGCGCCCTCCAGCCCGCGTTCCGGCTCTGGGCCCAGGTCGTCTCGCGCCCGTCCGCCGCGCAGGCGTTCGTCAACGCGGGCAAGCGGGACGCGGCGTACGACCTGGACCTGCCGGAGGCGCAGGTCGTACGCGACGGCCGCACCGGCGAGATCCGCCCGGCGACCGGGATCACGGTCACGGGCCTGTCCGACCAGCACGGCTGGCTCGCCACCTCCGCCGAGGCGGAGCTGGAGGTCGGGGACTGGGTGGGGATGGGGCTGTCGCATCCGTGTACGTCGTTCGACAAGTGGCAGCTCATCCCGCTGGTGGAGGCGGACGGCACGGTCACGGACTTCGTCCGCACCTACTTCTAGCTTCCGGCTTCCGGCTTCCGGCTTCCGGCTTCCGGCTTCAGCGACAGGGAGAGCGCCATGGATCTCGTCATCCGCGACGTGCGCGTCATCGACGGTACGGGCGGCGCCTCGTACCGCGCGGACGTCACCGTCACGGCCGGTCGTATCTCCGCCGTACGGAGGGAGTCCGACGGCGGTCCGCGCACACCGCGCCCCACCGGGGCGCGGGTGCTGGACGCCGCCGGGCTCGCGCTCGCGCCCGGCTTCATCGACATGCACGCGCACAGCGACCTCGCGCTGCTGCGCGACCCCGACCACTCCGCGAAGGCCGCGCAGGGCGTGACCCTCGAAGTCATCGGCCAGGACGGCCTGTCGTACGCGCCCGTGGACGACGCCACCCTCGCCGAGGTCAGGCAGGCCATCGCGGGGTGGAACGGTGACGGGTCCGACCTCGATCTCGACTGGCGCACCGTCGGTGAGTACCTCGACCGGCTCGACCACGCCTTCGAGGGCCGGGGCTTCGACGGCGGCGGCATCGCGGTCAACGCCGCCTATCTGGTCCCGCAGGGCACGGTCCGCGCCCAGGTGGTCGGCTGGGACGACCGCCCCGCGACGGAGGCCGAACGGGCCGCGATGGAGCGGCTGGTGGCCGAGTCGCTGGAGCAGGGCGCGGTGGGGATGTCCTCCGGGCTGACGTACACGCCAGGGATGTACGCGGACGACGCCGAACTGACCGCGCTGTGCCGGGTGGTGGCGCGGTACGGCGGCTACTACTGCCCGCACCACCGTTCGTACGGGGCCGGGGCGCTGCGCGCGTACGAGGAGATGGTGACGCTCACCCGGCGGGCGGGCTGCGCGCTCCATCTCGCCCACGCCACCATGAACTTCGGGGTGAACAAGGGGAAGGCGCCCGAACTGCTCGGGCTGCTCGACCGGGCGCTGGACGCGGGCGCGGACATCACCCTGGACACGTATCCGTACACGCCGGGGTGCACCACGCTCGTGGCGATGCTGCCCAGTTGGGCGAGCGAGGGCGGGCCCGGCGCGATCCTGGAGCGGCTGCGGGACGACGCGAGCGCCGAGCGGATCCGGTACGTGCTGGAGGAGGTCGGCGCGGACGGCTGTCACGGCGTGCCCATCGAGTGGGACACGATCGAGATCTCCGGGGTCACGGACCAGGCACTCGCCCACCACGTCGGCCGGACGGTCGCCGAGGCGGCGGCCCTGGCGGGCGAGGCGCCGTGGACCACGGCGCGCCGGCTGCTGATCGAGGACCGGCTCGGCCCGACGATCCTCCAGCACGTCGGGCACGAGGAGAACGTCCGCGCGATCATGCGCCACCGGGTCCACACGGGCGGCAGTGACGGCATCCTCCAGGGCGCCAAGCCGCATCCGCGTGCGTACGGCACCTTCCCGCACTATCTCGGCCGGTACGCCCGTGACCTGGGCATTCTCTCGCTGGAGGAGTGCGTGGCCCATCTGACCGCGCGCCCGGCGGCCCGGCTGGGCCTGCGGGACCGGGGGCTGGTCCGGGTGGGCCACCGGGCCGATCTGGTGCTCTTCGACCCGGAGACGGTGGCGGCGGGCTCGACCTTCGAGGCGCCGCGCACGCCGCCGGTGGGGATCCCGTACGTGCTGATCGACGGCCGCTTCGTGATCGAGGCCGGGCGCCGTACGGATGTGCTCGCGGGGAGGTCGGTCCGGCGCGGCGGGTGAGCCGCGTACGTATGAACGTGCCTGGTGGGAACGGGTGGGCGAGTCGTTTCACACAAACTTGTGAGCGAGCCGCCGGAAACGGATCCTCGCCGCCCCTTCGCTCGTCTCTCCTCCCGGACACGGTGATCAGAGGCGAAAGCGGTGGGGACGATGGGGCGGATGCGGCGCTCGGGGAAGGCGCGCGGGGGCGGGCGGGCGGCCGGCGCGCGGCTGCTGTCGGCGGCGCTCGCGCTGACCGGGGCGGCGCTGCTCGCGGGGTGCGGCGAGCAGACGGTGGACGAGAGCGACGCGAAGGCCCCGGTGCCGCGCCCCCGGGTGACCTCGCCCGTACCGTCCCCGACCGGGAACGGACGGGACGGCGGACGGGACGGCGACGGACGGAGCGGCGAACGGGACGGCGACGGACGGGACGCACGCGACGGCGGGCACGAAAACGCCGGGCGTGAGGACGACGGGCGCGACGGCGGACGGGACCGGCACGAGGGGCGCGTGCCCGCGCTGCCCCGGCAGACGTCGTCGCCGGACCCGAGCCTGCCACCGCCCCTGGTCAACATGGACATCGCCCATGCGGTGGAGGGCGGCGGCAAGGCGGTCAACCTGACCGTCGACGACGGTCCCGACCCCGTCTGGACCCCGCGCGTCCTCGCGATCCTCCGGGAGAACGGAGCACGGGCGACCTTCTGCATGATCGGCCCGCAGGCCGCCGCGCACCCCGGTCTGGTGCGGCGGGTGGTGGCCGAGGGGCACCGGCTGTGCGATCACTCCGTGACGCACGACACCGCGATGGACCAGAGGTCACGCGCGTACCAGCGCGAGGAGATCCGCACGGCGGCCCGGCAGATCGAGGAGGCGTCCGGCGGGGTGAAGCCGCTGTACTACCGGGCGCCCGGGGGCGCCTTCACCCCGTACAGCCGGCAGATCGCGGCGGGCGAGGGGATGCGGCCGCTGGGCTGGAACGTGGACTCGAAGGACTTCGAGACGCCCGGCACCGAGGCCATCCTGCGCACGGTGAAGGGCGAGCTGGGCAACGGCCCCACCATCCTCTTCCACGACGGCGGGGGCGACCGCTCGCAGACGGCGCGCGCGATGGAGCGGCTGCTGCCCTGGCTGCGCGGGAAGGGGTACGCCTTCGGCTTCCCGGAGCGGTGAGCCCCCGTGTGCCACACCCCGTACGCCGTGCGGAGCAACGTGGGGAAAAACACCACGCGGGCTCCGTTACACGGCCGTAAGGTGGCCGACATGCAGGTCATCCAGTCGACGAAGCTCGCCAACGTCTGTTACGAGATCCGGGGGCCGGTCCTCGATGAGGCGATGCGGCTGGAGGCGGCGGGCCACCGCATCCTCAAGCTCAACACCGGCAACCCGGCCGCCTTCGGCTTCGAGTGCCCGCCCGAGATCCTGGAGGACATGCTCAGGAACCTGAGCGGGGCGCACGGCTACGGCGACGCGAAGGGGCTGCTGTCGGCCCGTCGCGCGGTCATGCAGCACTACCAGACCAAGGGCATCGAGCTGGGCGTCGAGGACATCTACCTCGGCAACGGCGTCTCCGAGCTGATCCAGATGTCGATGCAGGCGCTGCTCGACGACGGCGACGAGGTGCTCGTACCGGCCCCCGACTATCCGCTGTGGACCGCGTCGGTCTCGCTCGCGGGCGGTACGGCCGTGCACTACCGCTGTGACGAGCAGGCCGAGTGGATGCCGGACCTGGCGGACATCGAGCGGAAGATCACCGATCGTACGAAGGCGATCGTGATCATCAACCCGAACAACCCGACGGGTGCCGTATACGGCGAGGAGATGCTCGGCGCTCTCACGGAGATCGCCCGCCGCCACCACCTGGTCGTCTGCTCGGACGAGATCTACGACCGGATCCTGTACGACGGCACCACGCACACTCCGACCGCCGCCGTCGCGCCCGATCTGCTGACCCTCACCTTCAACGGGCTCTCCAAGAACTACCGGGTGGCCGGGTTCCGCTCCGGCTGGCTGGCGGTCTGCGGACCCAAGGCGCACGCCTCCTCGTACATCGAGGGGCTGACGATCCTCGCCAACATGCGGCTGTGCGCGAACATGCCCTCGCAGCACGCGGTGGCCACCGCGCTCAACGGCCGGCAGTCGATCGAGGACCTGGTGCTGCCGGGCGGACGGATCCTGGAGCAGCGGGACACGGCGTACGAACTGCTCACCCGGATTCCTGGCGTGACCTGCGTGAAGCCCAAGGGCGCGCTGTATCTCTTCCCCCGGCTGGACCCGAAGGTCTTCAAGATCAAGGACGACCGGCAGATGGTGCTCGACCTGCTGCGGGCCGAGAAGATCATGGTCGTGCACGGTACGGGGTTCAACTGGCCGGAGCCGGACCACTTCAGGATCGTCACGCTTCCGGCGGCTCAGGACCTGACGGACGCGGTGACGCGGATCGGGACGTTCCTGGACGGTTACTCCCAGCCGTAGCCGGCCGGAGGGATTCCGAGCCACGGGTACCGGAACGATACCGGAACGCGCTCAACTTTAGACTGAATCCAAGGTAGGATGGTCTCCTGACCACGCAAGGAGGCCGTCCCATGTACGAGCCCATCCGTACGAAGTCGGTCCACGCCCTGGCCGACGACGCCGGCTTTCCGCACCGGAGCCGCGAGGACGAGCTGAAGATCCAGCTCTCCGGCCATCTCTCCGCGCTCCTCGCGGTCACCGACGAGCTGGGGCTCGACGAGGCCGCGGAGGCCCTGGCCGGCCAGATCGGCAGGCTGCGCGGCACCCCGCCGGCCCGGCACGCCGGGCTCAGCGGGGCGGACCCGGCGGCGCTGCACCGCCGGGCCCTCGCACTGGCGGGACGCGCTCTCGTCGTCGCCGCCGCGCGCGCCGACACGGCCGCGGCGATCCTCTCGGCCGAGCGCATGGACGCTCACACCGCCGCGTTGGCCGAGCTGGTGCCGGAGGAGAGCCTCCCCGACCGGAGTCTCCCGGATCAGCGCCTCGTCGGCGCCCACTGACGGCCCCGGTCCGCGGGCCGCGGAGGCGCGCGGACCGGGTGCCACCCTCCGGCACCAGCCGGATCAGGGGTTTTTCTCACCCAGGCGCGCGACCAGGGCGTGGTACTCGTCCCACAGCTCCTTCGGCGCGTGGTCGCCGAAGGTGTTGAGGTGCCCGGGGACGAGAGCCGCCTCCTCGCGCCAGACGTCCTTGTCGACGGAGAGCAGGAAGTCCAGCTCGGCCTCCGACAGCGCCAGGCCTTCGGTGTCCAGGGACTCCCTGGTCGGCAGGATGCCGATCGGGGTCTCGACGCCCTCGGCCGTGCCGTCCAGCCGCTCCACGATCCACTTCAGGACGCGGCTGTTCTCGCCGAAGCCGGGCCAGACGAACGAGCCCTTCCCGTCCTTGCGGAACCAGTTGACGTAGTAGATCTTCGGCAGCTTCGAGGCGCCGCCCTCGCGCGCGGCCTCCTGGCCCACCTTGACCCAGTGGCCCATGTAGTCGCCCATGTTGTAGCCGCAGAACGGCAGCATGGCGAACGGGTCGCGGCGCAGCTCACCGACCTTGCCTTCGGCGGCCGCCGTCTTCTCGGAGGCGACGTTGGCTCCGAGGAAGACGCCGTGCTGCCAGTCGAAGGACTCGGTGACCAGCGGCACGGCGGAGGCGCGACGGCCGCCGAAGAGGATGGCCGAGATCGGGACACCCTTGGGGTCCTCCCACTCGGGCGCGATGATGGGGCACTGTCCGGCGGGGACGGTGAAGCGTGCGTTGGGGTGGGCGGCGGGCGTACCGGACTCCGGGGTCCAGTCGTTGCCCTTCCAGTCGGTGAGGTGCGCGGGCGGCTCCTCGGTCATGCCCTCCCACCAGACGTCGCCGTCGTCGGTGAGCGCGACGTTGGTGAAGACCGAGTTGCCCCACATGGTCTTCATGGCGTTGGCGTTGGTGTGCTCGCCGGTGCCGGGCGCGACGCCGAAGAAGCCTGCCTCGGGGTTGATCGCGTACAGCCGGCCGTCCGCACCGAACCGCATCCAGGCGATGTCGTCGCCGATGGTCTCCACGGTCCAGCCGGAGATGGTGGGCTCCAGCATGGCGAGGTTGGTCTTGCCGCAGGCGGAGGGGAACGCCGCCGCGACGTACTTCGATTCCCCCCGCGGGGGCGTCAGTTTGAGGATCAGCATGTGCTCGGCGAGCCAGCCCTCGTCGCGCGCCATGACGGACGCGATGCGCAGGGCGTAGCACTTCTTGCCGAGCAGGGCGTTGCCGCCGTAGCCGGAGCCGTACGACCAGATCTCGCGGGCCTCGGGGAAGTGCGAGATGTACTTGGTGGAGTTGCAGGGCCAGGGCACATCGGCCTCGCCCTCGGCGAGCGGGGCACCGAGGGTGTGGACGGCCTTGACGAAGAAGCCGTCGGAGCCCAGTTCGTCGAGGACGGGCCGTCCCATGCGGGTCATGGTGCGCATGGACGCCGCCACGTACGCGGAGTCGGTGATCTCGACGCCGATCGCGGAGAGCGGCGAGCCGAGGGGGCCCATGCAGAACGGGACGACGTACATCGTCCGGCCGCGCATCGAGCCGCGGAAGACGCCGCCCTCCCCCGTGAAGACCTCCCGCATCTCGGCGGGGTCCTTCCAGTGGTTGGTCGGGCCCGCGTCCTCCTCCTTCTCGGAGCAGATGAAGGTCCGGTCCTCGACGCGCGCCACGTCGGAGGGGTCCGAGGCGGCGTAGTACGAGTTGGGGCGCTTGCCCGGGTCGAGCTTCTTGAACGTGCCCTTGGCGACGAGCTCCCCGCACAGGCGCTCGTACTCGCTCTCGGACCCGTCGCACCAGACCACGCTGTCCGGCTGGGTGAGGGCGGCGATCTCGTTCACCCAGGAGATCAGCCCCTGATGACCGGTGGGGACGGCACCGGAAGGAGTGCCCAAGGTGGTGCCGGAAAAGCTGGAGGTGCTGGGAGCCGCGTTGTCGCGCGCCACGATCGCTCCTTGGTGAGGGGTTTTGAGGTTGTCTGCCCCTTGGGGGCTCCGACCCGGATGCTTCGTAGCCGCTCATCCGGTGCCGATCGCACTCATTTGATCATCCGACCCTTCCGCCCATATGTCCAGAGGGCCGCCCACGTGAGCATCGCCACTCCGGGAGCGCCCGGGGGACACGCGGAGGGCGCGCGCACGGCACCGGAATGGCACCCTCGCGCCATGTGCGCGGCACACGGGAGGCGACTGGGCGCCGCGGCCGTGGCGGAATTAACGGAGCCGACCCTCCGTACCGGGACGTAACCTACGGACCCGTAGGTAGCATGAGCCCATGACTCCTGTCGCGCCCGACGCGCCCGCGAACCCCCCGTTGAGCGAAGGGGGGCCGGCCACGCTCCTGTCGTTGCCGATCCCGGTCAAGCCGAGACTCCGTGGCTGGCTGCACGCGGGCATGTTCCCGGCCGTACTGGTCGCGGGCGTGGCACTGATCGCCCTGACCGGCTCCACCCGCGCGCGGATCGCCTGCGGGATCTACGTCCTGACGGCCTGTCTGCTCTTCGGCGTCAGCGCGATCTACCACCGCGGCGAATGGGGCCCGCGCGGCGAGGCCGTGCTCCGCCGGCTCGACCACGCCAACATCTTCCTGATCATCGCGGGGACGTACACCCCGCTGACGATGCTGCTGCTCCCGGACTCGACGGGCCGGACCCTGCTGTGGGCGGTCTGGGCGGCGGCCGCGGCGGGCATCGCCTTCCGGGTCTTCTGGGTCGGTGCCCCGCGCTGGCTCTACACGCCGTGCTACATCGCGATGGGGTGGGCCGCGGTCTTCTTCCTGCCCGACTTCCTGCGGACCGGCGGGATCGCCGTACTGGTCCTCGTGATCGTCGGCGGGCTGCTGTACAGCGCGGGCGGTGTGATCTACGGGCTCAAGCGGCCGAATCCGTCACCGCGGTGGTTCGGCTTCCACGAGGTCTTCCACTCCTTCACCCTGGCCGCCTTCGTCGTCCACTTCGTCGGCATCTCGCTGGTCGCCGCACAGCACTCCTGAGACCGCCGCGGCCGGACCGGCGACCGCACAGGCATCACCATCGGCACTCGTATCCCTGCCCGCGCCCGTATCCGCGTCCGGGCCCGTATCCGCTTCCGCTTCCGTGTCCGTATCCGTGTCCGTGTTCGTGCCCTTGTCCTTGTCCGACCGCGCGCCGCGGTCGCGGTCCCCGCGCCACGCGGGTGACCGTAACCGCGGCCGTGCGCCGGGCCTCGACGCCGCGGCCACGCGCCAGGTCCCGACGGTGACGGCGCAGAGCACCACGCCCACCACGGCGGCCTCGCCGGCCAGTACGTACCCCCCGACACACAGCCCCGCGACGGCCGCGGCCAGCACCCGTACGGCATTGCGCATTCCGGCCTCCCCTCGGCGCACCGCCTGATGCCCCCGGACGACCCCGGACGATCCAGCCGGACGACCCGGCCGGATGATCACCCATTGCTCACCGGCCCTCCACACATCGTCACACGGTCGGCGGGCAAATCAAGACGGCCCCGGGCTCCCGGGGCGTGAGCGGACGGCGTCGCGCACGTGGCCCAAGGGGTGGCAGATGCACGACAATGAGGACCATGGCCGCGATCTCTCACACCCCCCTCGAAGAGAAGCTCTCCCAGCTCCCCCTGCGCGAGCGCAAGAAGCTGAGGACGCGCGTGACGATCCGCCGCGCGACCTACCGGCTGATCACCGAGCAGGGGTACGAGGCGACGACCGTCGAGCAGATCGCGGAGGCCTCCGAGGTCTCCCCCTCCACCGTCTTCCGTTATTTCCCCACCAAGGAGGACATCGTCCTCACCGACGCGTACGACCCGGTGATCGCGTCGTCCCTGCGGGGCCGGCCGGCCGACGAGTCCCCCCTGAAGTCGCTGCGCGCCGTGATGACGGAGGCGCTGGAGCTGTCCATGGCCCACGAGCCGGAGGAGCTGACCGAGCGGACGCGGCTGCTGGTCAGGGTCCCCGCCGTCCGGGCCCGGACGACCGAGACCATGTCGGTGACGGCGAAGCTCCTCGCCGATGTCCTCGCGGAGCGCACCGGCCGCGCCCCCGACGATCTGGACCTGCGGGTCTTCGTCGCCGCAGTACTCGGCGCGCTGCGCGAGGTCACCCTCCACTGGGGGGAGCACGGCTGCCAGGGCGACCCGGTGGCCCTGCTCCACCAGGCCCTCGACGGGCTCGAAGGCGGCCTGCGCCTCTGAGGGGACCTGCGCCCCTGAGGGACCTGAGCGGCGCCACACCGCTCAGGCGGCGCCACACCGCTCAGGCGTCGGCGCCCGCTCAGGCGTTCGCGGGGAAGGCGATGACCAGCGCGGATTCGTTGTCCGGGAGGTAGTGCACGGACACCACCCGGCCCACCTGGACGTGCTGGACGGCGCGCGGCGGCAGGTACTTGACGACCTCGGTGGTGAAGCTGGTGCCGTCGGGACGGGTGACGCCCAGGCCGATCACCAGCCGCGGGTTGCCGCCGCGCAGCTCCCCCGGCACCTCCAGGGAGCGCACCACCGCCTGGGCGGCCACCCCTCGTTCGGCGATCTGAAGGTTCTCCCGGGTGGTGAGGCCCTGCCGGACCATCGCCTCGTTCAGGGCGTGCTGGGCCTGGGCCGTGTCGCCGGAGCGGTCGATCTCCACCTTGTCCGTACGGCCCGGCAGATAGCGGACCGGCAGCACGGCGCCCGGCCGGAACAGGGCGATGTCCGTCATCGGCACGACCAGCCGGGCGTACGAGGCGAACGTGGCACCGTCCGCTCCCTGCACCGTCAGGTCGATCCGCAGCTCCGGCTGGTCGTTGAGGGACATCCCGGTGGGCCTGGTCCCGGTGACGGTCCCGACGCCGATCAGGCCGTCTCGGAAGGCGGCGCTGTTACGGCCGGAGAACGCCGCCATCACGCTGTCGCCGGTGAAGGCGAACGCGAGCGGCACCACCGTGCACGCGAGGATCGGCGCGATCATCTGCGGCCCGACCCAGGCGAGGAAGCCGAAGCCCTCCTCGGTCTCCTGGGTGAGTCCGTTCCAGAGGTAGTAGCCGGCCGAGCCGAGGAGGAACAGCAGGGCCAGGGTCCGGATGAGCTTCTTCATGGTGGTCCGTCCTTCTTTCCCCGAGGGCCCCCGAGGGGCCGGTACGAGGACCGTAGGAACGGCCGTGCGCCTACCGATCCCAGGTTTGGCGCCGCCGGGACGCACGCTTAGCCTGAAGTCATGCCGACAGGGGTGGGAGTGGGTACGTCGACACCGTCATCGCCGTCGCCGGGGTCCTCGGGAACCGTGGCACGCGGTGTCCGGCCACGGGCGATGGTCCTGGACGAGGTGTGGCGCGAACTCGACGGTGTCGGCGCGCTCAGCGGCCCCCAGGGCGGCCCGCTCAGCCGTACGGTGAAGCTCGTCCTCGACCCTCTGGTGATCCGCCCCGTCCTCCATCCGCGGTGCGCGGGCCCCCTGGTGACGGCCGACGGGGCGGCGCTGCTCGCCACGCTCGTCCACGCGGCGGGCGACACGCTGCGCGCCACGGCCGCGTGGTTCGCGCTGCTCAAGCGGGTGCGGCGGGAGCTGCGCATCACCGACGGGCATCCGCAGGACCTCTACTTCCAGCGCTGCTTCGAACTGGGCACCACCCTGGGCCCGCCCGACGCCGACACGGGCCGGCCGACCGCCGAGAAGACGCTGCGCGAGGTGCACGGATCCGCGCGCGGCCGTACGACGCGGGCGCTGCGGGAGTACGTCACGGACCCGGCGCACCGCGGGGAACTGACGGCCGCGTTGGAGCGCGCGTGGGCGGACCGGCGGCGGGCGCACCCGCGTGATCCGGCCACGCCGGGGGCGGAGCTTTCCGGGGTACGGGACGTGCTCGACGCGTGTCCGGGGCCCGGCCCGCGCTCTGCCGGACAGATCCGGGGCCGTGAAGGTGACCGCGACGTGGACCGCGGCGCGGCGCTGCCGCGGCTGGTCGCCGGGTCCGCGGGGACGGCGGCGGGCCACGCCCTGTGGGACACGCCCCCGGAGCCCGGACAGCCCGCACACCCCGGGTTGTCCGCGCACGAGCTGGGGCTGACGACGCGTCCGGTGCCGGCCGCCCCCGGCCTGGGCGGGTCCGCGTCGACCTCGTCGATGGGGCCGCCGTTCGACCGTACGGTCCACGAGCGGGTCTTCAGCGTGCTGCACGCGTCGAACGACCGGGCCGGGCTCGCCCCCGTACCGGAACTGGTGCGGCGCGAGATCGCCCGGAGCTGCGCGCCCTGGGCGCTGGCCGACGAGTCGCTGCGCGTGGCGGCGACCGTGGGCGCGGAACTCGCCCGGGGCTTGGGGCCGTTGGGCGAGGTATCGCCGGAGGCGGGCTCGACGGCCCCGACGCGGGCACACCGGATCGTCAACAGCCGCTGGCGGCGGGAGGCGTACGTACTCCAGGCGCGGCGGCTCGCGCTCGCCCCCGCAGGCTCCGCGGACGCTTCCGTGGCGGAGACGGCGGAAGCCGCGGAGGCGGCGGAGGTGGCGGAGGTGGCGGAGGTGGCGGAGGTGGCGGAGGTGGCGGAGGTGGCGGAGGTGGCGGAGGTGGCGGAACCTCTCGCGCGGATCGCGGAGGACCTCCGTACCCCATGGCGGGCCTATCTGCGCAGGCTGTGGGTACGGCTGCACGGGCGCGATGTGCGGGAGGCGCCCATGGACGGCCTCGCGGAGCTGTGGGATGTCCTGGACGGGGTCGCGCGCTCCGTGATCCTCGACCACCGGGGCCGGGTCAGACAGGCCCTCAGCACCCGTTCCGTACCGGAAGGAACCGTCTGATGGCCGACACCGTACGGATCACCCGCGCCGGGGACGGCCACCTCTACCTCATCACCCCGGACACGACGGCCACGGCGGCCGGCCCGAGCGTGCTCGACGGTGACCCGGGCGTGGACGTGGCCGTGCTGGAGGTGGCGGGCGGGCATCTGACGTGGAGCGTACTGGCGCCGGCGGCCCCACCGGTCGCCGTGCTGGACGATACCGACCTGGCCCAGGAGTGGGTGTGGGCGGTGTACGGCGAGCGGGTCGCGCTGGCCCTGGCCGACGGCGGCGGCGTGGTCGGCGGCACGGGACCGGCGCTGCCCGCGCTGGCGGAGAGCGCACGCCGGCTCGCCTACGCGCACTGGGCGGCGCGCTGGTGGCCCGCCTCGGTGATCGACTCCATCCCGTCGCTGGACGAGCACCTGCTCGACCGGGAGATCGCGGAGCTGACCGAGGCGTGCGATCCGCTCTTCGCCGGCCGGGACGATCCGGCGGACACGGCCGGAGCCGCTCCCGGCACCGCCGTCGACATCGGGCAGCCGCTCCCCCGCCCCGGCGACTACGCGCTCACGGCCGGTCCGGGACCGGCGTCCGCACGGACCGATCCGGGCGCGCCGGGGACTCCGGCCGACGGTTTGACGCTCGCGCGCGGCACGGGCGGCTCCGACTGGCGGCGCTGTCCGCCAGGGCTGGTCGACGCGTCGGAGCGCGCCGTGTCCTGGCGGCTCGTACGAGCCGCCGCGCGCACCACGGTCACCGTGCAGGTCGTCGCCGCGCCGGGACCGGCCCCCGCGGACCGGCGGCTGACACCCCGGGCCGTCGTCAGCGGGGTGGCCCAGCCGCTGGACATCAAGCTGCGGCGGGTGGCCGACGCGTGGCTGGGCGACGGGCAGATACGAGGCGTGGCGGGAGTTCCGGGTACGGAGTCGGGGACGGGGATGGCCGTCGACGTCTACCTCCCGGGGTTCGGTGCGCCCGTACGTCCAGGGCCCGGCGACCGTCAGACCAGGGAGCGGATACGGAACCTCGCTCACGCGCGGCTGGCCGGGGCACGGGCGGCCGGAGCACGGAGCGGTTCCGCGGCCGGGCACGGTGCGCCACTGCTGGCCGAGATCGCGGCGGCCTCCGACGACACGGACTTCTGATGACCGCCGACGAACCGCCCACCACGTCCGCCACGTCCATCGCGTCCACCACGTCCGCCACGTCCGCCACGTCCGCCACGGGAACGGACCACCTCTCCGCCCCCGGATCTCCCGAATCCGCCGCATCCGCGCCGTCCGGCCTGTCCGCCCTCATCGACGCGGGCAACGACGCCTTCCTCCGGGGCGACTTCCCCGCCGCCCACGCGTGGTTCGACCAGGTGGCCGAGGCCGCCGCACGCCCTCCGGAGACCCTCGATCTCCGTACGCGGGCCCTGATCAACCGCGCGAGCACGGCCGACCGGATGGGCGACCACCCGGCCGCCGTCGCCTCGTTCCGCGAGGCGCTCGGTCTCTGCGAGCGGCTGGCGGGAACGGCCGCCGCCGAGGGCCCCGTCGTCGCGGCGGCCGTCACCGTGCTGCGGGCGTCGGCCCTCGTCAATCTCTCCCAGGCCCTCCTGCACACCGGGGACCCGGCCGCCGCCCTGCGCGCCCTGGAGCAGGCGAGGGAACTGCTCGACCCGAAGGACGAGATCCTTCCCGAGGACACCGCCGATCTCTTCATCGCCACGCTCGTCGCGCTCACCGCCCTCACCATCCAGCGTGAAGAGTGGTCCAGGGCCCACGAGTTGGCCACCGAATCCCTTGATGTGGTGGTGCGCCACCGTCCCGCGCACACCGGACGGCCGCTGATGAACCTCTCGGCGGTCCATCTCGCCACCGGACGGCCCGAACTCGGCGAGGACTTCGCGCACCAGGCGATCGCCGCGTTCGAGGCGTCGGACACCCCGGCCGGGGTCGCCGAGGCGCGGCAGAGCCTGGCACAGCTCTGTCTGCGCTCGGGCCGGATCGCCGAGGCGGAGCCGCTGCTCGCCGCGAGCCAGGAGTTCTTCGACCGGGCCGGGATGGATCACCAGTCCGCCTTCGGCCTCGACCTGCTGGGGCTGCTGGCCGCGCTGCGCGGCGATCAGGCCCGCGCGGTCGAGCTGTACGGCCGGAGCCTGGCGCGGTTCGAGGGGTCCGGGGCGCCGATCGCCGCCGCCGAGGTGCGCGTACGGCTGGCGGCCGGCCTGCACACCCAGCGGCGGTACGACGAGAGCGAGGCGCAACTGGCTCTGGCAGAGGCCGCGTTCACGGGGAGCGGGCTCGGGCTGCGCCGCGCCCAGACGGACTTCTTCCACGCCACGCTCCTGGCGGACCGCGTATCCGGAACCCCGACCGGCCCCACCGTCCCCACCGTCCCCGCTGCCGCCGCGCTGCTCGGCCGGGCGGTCGGGCTGGCGGTACCGGCCGCGCTCGCCCTCGACGCGGTGCGGTTCACGCTGGCCAACGGCGCACAGCGGGAGCGGTGGAGCCGCGCGCTCGCGGAGCCGGCGATGCGGCTGGCGTTCCGGCTGGCCACCCGGGCGGGCGCGGCGGATCTGGTGGCCGGGCTGATCGAGTCGCGGTGCGCGGGGACCCCGCTGCGGGACGACGCGCCCGGCGACGTGGATCCGGGGAGCGAGAACGCAGGAGTCACGGGAGCCGCAGGAGCCACAGGAGCAGCGGGAGCCCCGGAGGCCGGTGCCACGTGGCTCGAACCACCTGATTTCCTGCACCCGTTGGCATTCCCGGGCCGAATGGACGCCGCCGCTCCCCACCCGGAGGGCCCCGGCTGGAGCGACGCCTTTCAGCTCGGTGCCGCCCTCGCCGGGGTCGCGGCGGGCGCCGGGCTGCCGGTCGCCCCGCCGCCCCGGCTGGCCCTCACCCGTACCGGCACGGTCGCCCTGGCGTCGTACCTCGCACAGGCCGAGGCGCGCTACGGCGCCCGGATCCGTACCACCCGGGTGGTGCCGACATGGTGAGGCCGACCGCCCTGGTGCGCATGGCGGACGCCGGGGACCTCTACATCTCCTGGCGCTGGACGCACGATCTGGCCTCGACCGGCATCGGGATCGTGCCGCGCGCCCAGGTCACCGCCGCGATCACGGCGCTGAACGACGCCCTGCCCGGCCCGGCGGCCGCGCCTTCACCCGTGGGCACGGACCCGCTCACGCACGCGCTCACCACCGGGGCCTTCGCCGCGTA
The DNA here is from genome assembly GCF_042756365.1 of Streptomyces sp. NPDC059092. Classification (NCBI taxonomy): domain Bacteria; kingdom Bacillati; phylum Actinomycetota; class Actinomycetes; order Kitasatosporales; family Streptomycetaceae; genus Streptomyces; species Streptomyces sp. NPDC059092. The sequence goes on along the minus strand of NZ_JBHZEJ010000006.1, from coordinate 6,128 downwards.
CGGGAGCGAACTCGCCCTGGCCGAACTGCTGTCGCGGACCTTCCTTCCTTACGGTCTGGCCCAGCAGCTCTACGGGCTGTACCAGCGCGGCATCCGCCCCCATCTGCGGATCCAGCCCTCGCCGCGCGTGGCGCGGGTCCCCTGGGAACTCCTCGCCCCCGACCCGGACGTGCGTCTGGTGGAGATCGCGGACCTCAGCCTGCTGGCCCCCGCGAGCGTCGTACACGCCGCCGGCCGGCCGTCCCGCCCGTGGGCGGACTCCCGCCATCTGCCGGTCGTCGGCGTCCTCGATCCACGGGTGCCCGGGTTCCGCGCGGACTCGGCGCTCGGTTCGGTGCTGGGCCGGATGGAGCCGGGCGCGCCGGTGGCCGAGATGGTCGCCGGGTACGCGGCCCAGCGGCGCTGGCGGCCGGAGGTGGCGGACCCGGTCGAGGCGTTCCGCCGTACCGACGTGGACCGGGAATGGCTCGGGGCGGCGCTCCGGGCGGGCGCTTCGCGGCTGCTGTACGTCGGCCATGTGACGGCGGCGGCCCCCGCGACCGGGCAGAGCGAGGACGCCCAGCTCCATCTGGCCTGCGGCGCGGACGCCGTGGGGTTCGCCCCGCCGGTCCGGGCCCATCGGCCGCTGTCCGCGAAGGACCTGCTGCTGGGGACGCACGGGCTGCCGGGGACTCAGGAGCTGCCGGGCGCGGACGGCGCGCACACGACGGGCCGGGCGCGGTGGCCGATCCCCAGCCGCGTGGCACTGATCGCCTGCGAGAGCGGCGGGGACCTGCGGTTCGGCGAGGCGCTCGGGCTGGCCACCGCGATGGTGCACGGCGGCGCCGAGACCGTCACCACGGGGCGGTGGACCCTCCCCACCGATCTGGCCTTCCACCGGATCGCCGGGGCGGCGCCGTCGTCGCACCCGCTCCAGGACGTGGTCCGCTCGATCGACGCCGCGCACGAACAGGACGACGCGGTCCTGGCCCACGGCGACTGGCAGCGGGAGCGCCTCGCCGCGTGGCGCGCGCTGCGTACGGTCGAGCACTCGCCGGTGCTGTGGGGCGCGTTCGCCACCATCAGCACCGCCGGGTCCGGGGAGGTCAGTTCGGCCTGACGGCCCCCGGCCGTCCGATCCGGGCCGTGACCGTCTTCGGCCGCTGGTACTCGTGCAGGGCCAGCGTGCTCAGGTCCGTACCGTGGCCCGATCCGCCCCGGCCGCCGTGCGGCAGTTCCGCCGTCTGGACGAGGTGGCAGTTGAGCCAGGCCTCGCCCGCGTCCAGCCGCCCGGCGAGGGCGAGCCCCGTCTCCAGGTCGCTGGTCCAGACGCTCGCGGCCAGCGCCTGCTCCACCCCGTTCGCCAGCGCCACCGCCTCCTCGATCCCGTCGGCCGCCTGCACCGTCAGCAGCGGGCCGAACACCTCGTCCACCACCGCGGGGTCGTCGTCGGGCAGCTCGGCCAGGACGCGCGCCGGACGCCAGAAGCCGCCCTCCTCGCCCGCCCCGAGCGCCAACTCCCCCTCCACGCTCGCCTTCGCGGCCGACGCGCCCACGATCCGGTCGTAACGGGCCGCCTGGTCCGCGTTGTTGAGCGGCCCGAAGTCCCGGCCCGCCGCGCGCTCACGCATCGCCGCGGTCAGCAGGGCGAGCACCGACGCGTGGTTGTCGCGGAGGGTGATCACCCGGGCCGGTACGGCGCAGCTCTGCCCCGCGTTGTACGTCGTCGCCCGCGCCAGCTCCGCCCACGTGTCGTCGGGGGCGTCGGGCAGGACCAGGACCGGGCTGTTGCCGCCCAGCTCCAGGCTGACCCGCTTCGTGCCGGCGCGCGCGGTGACATCGGCGCCCGCCGCCGCGCTCCCGGTGAAGGCGATCGCGTCGACACCGGCCGCCGCCACCAGCAGCCGCCCCGTCCCGCGGTCGCCGGGGACGGTCTGTGCCACGGCCTCGCCCAGCGCCTCCCGTGCGTGTGCGGCGAGGAGCAGCAGGGAGTCGGGGGTCGTCTCGGCCGGCTTCACCACCACCGTGTTCCCGGCGGCGAGGGCGGGCGCGCACCGCCATGTGGCCATCATCAGCGGGTAGTTCCAGGGCACGACGACGCCGACGACACCGAGCGGTTCCCAGCGGACCCAGCTCTCGTGGCCCGCGACGAAGCCGCCCGCCGCAGGCGCGGGCTGGGTGCGCGCCGCCCAGGCGTAGAAGCGGAAGAGGTCCGCCGCGTTCTCCACCTCTCCGGCGGCCTCGTGCACGGGTTTGCCCGTGCCCGCCCGTTCGGCGGCGATGTACGCGTCCGCGTGCTCCTCGATCAGTCCGGCGAGGCGGTCGAGGCGCCGGGAGCGCTCCCTCGGGGTCAGCGCCCGCCAGGTCGCGAAGGCCCGGCGGCCCGCCGCGACGGCGGCGGCGATCCGCGGCGCCCGGCCGACCGGGAAGCTGCCCCGGGTCCGGCCGGTACGGGGGTCCGTCAAGGTCACCGTGAGGGGTGCGGCATCGGTCTTCAAAGGTGCCTCCGTCGAAGGAGAAGAGGTGCGGGTTGCCGAGGGGTGAGGGGGCGGATGAGCAGGGGGTGGCGGTGAACAGGGGGTGGCGGTGAACAGGGCCGACGCGGGAGCACACCGGGTTCAGGTCACGTCGTACGCGCGCAGCCACAGCTCCAGCGTGAGGACGAGCCACAGCTTGCCGCCCTGCCGGGGCAGCAGCGCGCCCTCCCCCTTCATCCACGCGCGCACCGTGTCCTGCCGGAACAGTCCTCTGGCCCGCGCCTCCCGGCCGAGCAGCAGATCGCCGGCCAGTTCGCGCAGCGGGCCGCCGAGCCACTGCTGCACCGGTACGCGCATGCCGCTCTTGGGCCGGTCCACGACCGTGCCGGGCAGCAGGTCCCGTACGGCCTCCTTGAGCACCCACTTCTCGACGGTGCCGTTGAGCTTCCAGCGGGGCGGTGTGGCGAACGCCTGGTCCACCACCCGGCGGTCGAAGAGCGGGGAGCGGCCCTGGATGCCCTGGGAGGCGGTGAGCCGTTCGACCTTGGTGAGGATGTGGTGGGCGCCCTTGGTGCGCAGATTGCAGTGCAGAAGCTGGTTGAGGAGATGGTCCATCCGGCCGTCCCTGGCCTCGGGGCGCAGATACGGGGTGATGAACCGCTCGGGGCGCGGCAGCCCCTCCAGGGCGTCCAGCGCGTCGGCCGTGAGCAGGTCGGGCAGGTCGGTGAAGCACTTGCGGTACGAGCGGAGGTACGCGTTCTCGCGCGCGTCCTCGGCGCCTCCGCCCGGGACGTCGCCGCGCTGCGTCTCGTACACCAGCATGGGCAGGTTCTTCGGGCCGCCGAACACCGGGTCGCCGCCCTCCCCGTTGAGCACGACGCGCGGGCCGTCGGCCGCCACGGCTTCGGCGAGCATCAGGTTGGGCACGGTGAGCGGGTCGCCGACGGGGCTGTCCAGCAGCGCGGCGGCCTCCGCGAGGCGGGCGGCGACGGCGTCGCCCGAGACGCTGAGCACCCGGTGGCGGGTACGGCAGTGCGTGGCGACCAGGCCCGAGTAGCCCAGCTCGTTGGGGAGTTCGTCACCGAAGCTGATCGAGTACGTGTGGACGGGGTGGGAGTGCAGCTTGGCGGCGAGGGCGGTGACGAGCGAGCTGTCGACGCCGCCGGAGAGCAGCACGGCCACGGCCTCCGCGTCCGGCAGCCGGCGGGCCGTCGCCTCCTCCAGCAGGCCGCGCAGCCGCAGGGCGTACTCCTCGGCGGGCGGTTCGCCGTCCTCGTACCACTCGCTCAGGCCCTGGCCGATCCGCTCCTCGGGCTCCCAGTAGCGTTCCTCCGTCACCGTCCCGTCGTCGGCGAGCCGCAGGCAGCGGCCGGGGAGGACTTCCCGCACGCCTCGCAGCAGCGTCTCCTCGCCGGGGAGGTAGGCGAAGGTCAGGAAGGAGCGTACGGCGGCCAGTTCGAGACCGGTGGAGAGCGCGGGCCAGCGGCGCAGGGCGCGCAGGGAGGTGGAGGCGGCCCAGGAGTCGTCGGCGCGGGCGTAGAAGAGCGTACGGGCGCCGACGTGGTCACGGATCAGGACGAGGCCGTCCGCGTCGTGCACGGCGAGCGCGAACATGCCCTCCGCCAGCCTGATCCCGGCGGCCCCGAACCGCGCCCAGCAGCGCAGCAGCAGTTCCCCGTCGGGGCAGTCGGGCCGGGTGGGCGCGCCGGAACGGGCGAGCGCGGCGAACAGCTCGGGCCGGTTGTGCAGCGTCACCTCGCCGACGGCGGTACGGCCGTAGGCGGTGAACGGGCCTGTGGCGTGGCCCGGTTCGTCGTGGATCAGCGCCGCGCCGGGTCCGCCCGCGCCGGCGTCGTACCGTACGGCCGCGCCCATCGCGGCGAGGTGTGACCGCGCCCGTTCGGGAGTCGCCGCCAGGCAGGCACAGAAACGCGCCACGGCCCCCTCCTCTCGTCTCGCTTCGCTTCGCTCCGTACCGGGCGGTCGTCCCCGGGCCGGTCATCTGTCTCCGGGCTGATCGTCCGAGGCCGGTGAGCCCGGGCCGGTGAGCCCGGGCCGGTCAGCCTGGGCCGGTGAGAGCCCGGGGCGGTGATCCAGGGCCAGCCATCCGGGCCCAGCCGTCCGGGGCCTGTCATCCGAAGTCGTCGTCGCTCCAGCCGCCGCCGTCGTCGGAGCCCCAGCCGTCCCCTGAGTCCCAGTCGCCCCCTCCGTCCCCTCCGCCGTCCCCGCCGCCCGTGTCCCCGCCGCCGGAGGAGCCCTGACCCGCCGCCTGCTGCTGTTGCCGGAGCGCTTCCTCCTCTTCGGGGGTGAGGCTGACCGGCGGGAAGTGCGCGGCCGTGACCGTGAGGGCCGCCAGGCCGATACCACCGAGGACGACGCCCATCCGGCCGCCGAACGAGGTCCTGTTGACCATGACCGACTCGCCCTGGCCCCAGACCGTACGGCCGTAGCCGATGTCACGGCCGTAGGTGACGGTGCCGTCCGCGTACCGGCGCTTGATGATCCGCTCGCCGAGCAGTTCGTCGGTGCCGGCGGCGCCCTGGTTGTCGTGCCAGCGCACGCGGGCCGCGCCCTCCCGCCGCCGCCACTCCTCGCGGCCAGACTCGTAGGTGCGGTGGACGCTCCCGTCGGCGAGGAGTTCGTCCCGGTACGGGGTTTCGCGTGGCCGGTTCATCGCCTCTTGTCCTCGTGTCGCCGGGCCGGTTCCGCCGGCCAGGTCATGAAGCCCGTCGTCCGCAGTTCGCGCAGGCCGGTCCACACCGAGTGGTCGGCCGTCCTCGGCCCGCGCACCAGCCTCAGGACGGTGCGCAGCAGCCGGGCCGGGGGGACGGACTCCACCTCGGCGGAGCGCCCGCGCGCGAGCCACTCCCGCTCGCGCGCCTGGAGCCCGGCCGGCAGAACGGCCGCCCCGAGCCCCTCCGTGCCGTCCCCGTTCAGGGCCCCGCGCCGGGAGAGGAGACGCAGCGCCACCGCGTGCCGGGGTACGAGGCCCATCGAGGCGACCCGTACACCGGGGGCGGCGTCCCGGAGCCCGGCGCGCACGCGTGCGGTGAGCACGATGCCTTCCACGCTCGCGTCGTGCAGGACATGCACGGTGGCGTCCTCGACCCGGCCGAGCCCTGCGGTCAGCCGGGGGTCGAGCGGCAGGTCCCCGGCGGCGAACACCGGGCAGGCGGCCTCCAGATGCACATCGTTGGCGAGCAGCATGCGCGCCACGGACCGGCTCTGGCAGATCAGCAGCCGGGGCAGCCCGTAGTCGTAGAGGTCCGGCTCGGCAGGCGGCCGTGGCGGAGCGCCCGCCGGCGTCCCGGCAGAGTCCGCGTCCCGCCCCGGCTCCGGCTTCGGCTCCAGGGGCGGCAGCAGTCCGGGGAGCGTCCCCCGCGCCGTCTGCCGGCGCAGGGCCTCCTCGAACCGGTCGTACGGTACGGGCGGGGCCGGTGTGAACGGGATACCGCGCGGGACGGCGCGCACGGGACGCAGGACGCGGCACGTCTCGTAGTAGAGCTGGCGCTCGGTGAAACGGATCCGGGCGGGCGCCCCCGCCCGGCCCACGGCGGCCAGCAGAGCGCGGTCGAGCACGGCGTCCACGGCCCGGTCGAGAAGCCGGCCGCCGGGCCGGTCACCGCGCGGCACGCCACGCCGGCCGCCGGGCCCGGCGGCGCGCCGGGCACG